>CBDVEQ010000022.1:0-19098 GCA_965373045.1 uncultured bacterium
TCAACGCCAAATATGAGGAAAATGAAGATGAGTTTGCGCCGGTGATGAAGTCCCTTCATCAACAGGGTGGGATGATTGATATGATGGCTATGATCAATCTCTATATGCCGGTCATGATCACTGTTTTTGTCACTATCATGTCGATTGTCCTCTGGAATGCAGGACTTATCGGCAGCCTCAGACGCTACGGCGAGATTGGCGTCCGATTGGCCATGGGTGAAAAAAAAGGTCACCTTTACCGCTCCATGATCACCGAATCCCTGATTCTGGGCTGTATCGGGACGGTCATAGGAACAGCATTAGCGCTGGTGATTGCCTACTGGCTGCAGGAGAAAGGTTTCAATATATCGCAAATGATGCAGAATTCGACTCTGTTGATCAATGATATCATCCGGGCAAAAGTGACACCATCCTCGTATGTTATCGGTTTCATTCCGGGTCTTCTTGCCAATGTCCTCGGATCATCCATTGCCGGCATAGGCATTTACAAACGCAAGACCGCTCAATTGATGAAGGAGCTGGAAGTATGAAAAAACTGGCCCACCTCATAATTTTAACATTTTTTATTACAGCCACCCCTGCGGCACAGTCGCCGCCGACAGGAGAAGACATTCTCCGTCGAGTGGACGCCAACATCGGCTCGGACAACAAGATTTCCGTCAGCACGATGATCATCCGCGGCCGCCGGGGAAGCCGGTCCATACAATCTAAATCGTGGATTCACGGGGAGGATAAGTCTTTAACTGAATACCTGGCCCCGGCCAGAGAAGCGGGCACCAAGATGCTTAAGCTGGGCGACCAATTGTGGATATACATTCCTTCCACTGATAGAACCATAAAGATCTCGGGTCATATGATGCGGCAGTCCGTTATGGGGTCGGACCTTTCCTACGAAGACATGATGGAAGACCCCGAGCTTCTCAATCTCTACAATGCCAACGTCATCGAAGAAGAGACCTTTCTCGACCGCCCCTGCTGGATTCTCGAACTGACAGCCAAGGTCGAAGACATCTCCTACCACTCCCGGAAAATATGGGTGGATAAGGAGAGGTATATCTCTCTGAAAGAAGAGCGTTTTGCCCGAAGCGGCAAACTGCTCAAAAGATTCGAAGTCAAGGAGGTCAAACGCATCCAGAACCGCTGGGTCCCGGTTCACATGGTTTTTAAAGACGTGCTGAAAAGCGGCAAGGGAACCGAGTTCACCATCGAATCCATCGAATTCAACGCAACAATCCCTGAAGCCCGCTTCACCAAGGCTTCCCTGCGATAATTAACCTTTTTATCTTTCAATTAGGCCGAAAATGCCGGTGAAGTGAATGAGAAAGCTATCATTATTTATGATATAATATGGAAATCTACTGAAAAGATAGCCCATAAAATTCAGGAAGCTTTCGAGGAAAAAATGATTTCAAAAAAACTACAAAATGCAATTAACAAACAAATCAATAAAGAACTTTATTCGGAGTATTTGTATCTTTCAATGGCAGCTTACCTCGAATCGATAGGATTGGAAGGGTTTGCCAATTTTTTTAAAGTACAAGTACAAGAAGAGCGCTTTCACACAATGAAGTTCTTTGATTATGTGAATGAAAGAGGTGGAAGAGTGATACTGGAAGCAATTGACTGTCCCCAGGTGGAATTCAAATCACCTGTTGAGATATTTGAAATTGCTTACAAACATGAACAATATGTAACAAAATTAATAAATGAACTGATGGAAGTGGCAATTAAGGAAAATGATCACGCTGCGAGAAGCTTCCTGAATTGGTACATCGATGAACAAGTGGAAGAAGAAGCTTCTATGGATAAAATTCTGAACCAGTTAAAAATGATAGATGGAAAAGGTCAGGGTATGCTGATGCTTGATAGAGAGCTCGCACAAAGAATCTTTACTCCACCCGTTCAATAATCTTCGGAAATGAAAATCTACATCTGTCCTGTCTGCGGGTATATTCAAATTGGTGAGATCGATTTTCATTTTTGTCCTGTCTGCAGCTCTCCAGCAGAAACATTCCGGGAAGATACGACTGTGGAGCATTTCGCCAATTGGGACACTAAAACCCGTATTATAATTCAAAAAATGGCAGAGACCGGACATTATTACATGGATGGTAAGGGAACCACCCGGAAATTTTTGAATATGGACGACTTGCTTTTCATGCCTGGACAAATCGCTCAGCCTCCTCTTATGGAGGATGAGGCGGTTACGTGCAAGATCATCCTGGGGAAAAAAGCCAACATTCCCATTAATATCAAAACTCCAATTCTCAATGCCGGTATGTCCTTCGGTGCTTTAAGCCGGGAAGCAAAAATGGCCTTGGCCAGAGCCTCCACTCTGGTGGGAGGAATTGCCAATTCAGGAGAAGGCGGAATGTTGGACGAAGAGAGATCCCTGGCTGAAAATTACACTCTTCAGTATGCTTCCGGCCGGTTCGGAATCAGTGAAGAACGCCTGAAACTGGCGGATATGATTGAGATCAAGATATCCCAAGGCGCAAAACCTGGAATGGGGGGAAAGCTCCCCGGGAAAAAAGTAACAACAGAAATCGCCCGGATCAGAATGATACCTGAAGGTAAAATGGCAGAATCTCCAGCTCGTCATCCGGACATCAGCACTCCCGGGCAATTGAGTAAAAAGATAGCTTGGCTGAGAGAGATAACCGGTGGAAAACCCATATCCTTAAAATTTGTTGGCGGACATATCCAGGAAGATCTCAATGCTGTTTTCAATCAAGAACACATTCCTGATGTCCTGGTGATCGACGGTGGCGAAGGAGGAACAGGGGCGGCACCGGTATTCACCAAAGACCATATTGGCTTACCCTTGGTTTACTCCCTGCCGAAAGTGGCTAACTTCTTGTATGAACACGATCTAAGGGATAAAGTCACATTAATCGCCACCGGGGGTGTGCGGCTTGCCGGGGATGCTGCCAAAGCCATCGCATTAGGTGCAGATGCGGTCTATATGGCGGGAGCTCTTAAAATCGCTATGGGGTGTAAGTATATCCGAGAATGCCATCTGGGCACCTGCCCCTACGGCATTGCCACTCAGGACAAGAACTTGAGATGCCGTTTAGATGTAGAAAAATCCGCCCAAAATATCGCCAACTTCATAACTGCAGCAACTGAGGAGATAAAATCCATAGCCCGGATATGCGGGAAAAACAACATTCACAGCCTGGACAAGAGTGATCTCCGGTCTTTGAACCCTGAGCTATCCCGTATAGCCGGAGTGGAGCTGGCATAGGAGGGAAAGTATGAATCCACTAACAAGCTCGATCATAGGATTGTTTTTTTTGGGAATAGGATTAGCTGCGGCTTTGATCATGTTGGATCTAAAAGGACGGCAGAAAGATCGTATTAACAGCCGGAAATGGGTGATCTCCCACCGTGTTTTGGGGTATTTATTTTTTGCGATATATCTTTTTATGCTTGCTGTGATGATTATACGTATCAGCCGCTATCAGGAAGAACTGGCTCCCCGCTTGATATTCCATCTTGTCATAGCAGTGATCATTTTCCCCCTGGCCGGGCTTAAAATTCTGGTAGTCCGCCGTTTTAAATTATTCACTACTCGCCTAATTTTTTTGGGCTCATCCATCTTCATCCTGGCTTTTGTTTTTATTGTGATTACGGCTGGGTATTATTTTCTCTATTCCTCCCATGTCACCTTCGTTTCTATCTCAGACCTGGACACCCATATCATGGATGAGAATATCGGCCGTCACTTGGTGATTTCCAAATGCAGCAAATGTCATTCCTTGGAACGGATTTTTCATTCCTTTAAAACCCAAGAAAGCTGGACAGAAACTGTCAACCGCATGGCAGTGATTGATGCGCCCAACATCCGCGATTATGATGTCAAACAGATCATCAATTTTCTCCTCATGCAGCAGAACAATCGCAGAGATACCCCAGAGAGCTTGGATGCAGAAATCGGAAAGTCATTATTGGAGCAGAAGTGCATTGCATGCCATAACCTGGAGCGTATATATAAATCGAGCAAGAGTGAGCTTGAGTGGCAATCTACCCTGGAACAGATGGTTAAAATGAGTGGGAACCCTGATTATCTCAGTGAAACCGAGAAAAAGGAAATCATCACATTCCTTTTTTCCCAAAAAAGAGAATAACCGGATAATAATCAGGTTTTTATCCAGTCGCACATCCTATCAATCGCTTTAATCACATTTCCACAGTATGTCTTTAGAAATTCTTCGCTTAGAGGTTGATTCTCTGGTATGGAGGACAGGGCGTCCAAGGCAGCCTTCCCATTAAAGTCGACATAGGCGATACGGGTTGTCAGTTCTTCCGGCTTCCGGCCAAACTCACTGCCGGGAAGGACCGCAACACCGGTATCCTCAAGCAGGCGTTTACACATATCCACACTGGTATGAATGTTCCGTCTCTGCAGTTTCTCGCGAAAGAGCGAGAAGTCAGGAAAAACATAGAAACCCCCATGGGGATACCTAATTTTTGCTCCCGTTTCATCAAGCTTCCGGGAAATGGCGCTTCCCAATGCCTTCACAATCCGGCGGGACTTTTTCAAGTATTCATCGATTTCGGGCCCCTCTTGGAAAGCCCGAACTGCGGCATACTGGATTGGGGCACTGGTAGAGGTGAAGGTCTCGGTGCACACAGCAGCCATGGCATTGAGCAGCCATCTCAGGGACTTGGGAAAAACGAATACACCCAGCCGCCAACCGCCGGCACCACACCATTTACTCAATCCACCACTGAAGATAGTGCCTTCAGGATAGAAAGGAACAATGGATTCATGTTTTCCCTCATGGTGGATTTTTCCATAGATCTCATCTGAGAGCAGGACCACCCGGTTCTTGTCAGCCACTTCAGCCAGCGCTTTAAGACGATCCTTTGACATGGAAGTACCGGTAGGATTGAGAGGATAATTCAAGATCAAGAGCCGCGGCCGGTTTTTATCCATATCACAAAGTTTCTCTAATTCCTCGGCAGTAAAATGCCAATCATTTTCAAAAGCTGTGGGCATTAAATAAATGTGACGACCAATGATTTTAGCCTGGGGAGCATAGGAAACCCAACTGGGAGTAGGAATGATCAAATCCCCAAAGTAAGTCAATTGCAGCAGGAACATCAATTCTTTAGAACCAGGCCCTATAAGAACATCCGATGGTTCAGTATTGATACCGAAGGTCCGGCAGTGGTGTTCGGCTACGGCCTCTTGAAGCTCCCGCAATCCTTTAACAGGAAGATAATCCTTTTGATAAGCATTCTCCTGCAAGGCCAGTACTACCGGCTCAGGGACAGGAAAAGGAGATTGGCCTAAACCCAACTTAAAAATTTCTCTCCCTTGACGCTTAAGCTCATTGGAGAGGTCATTAATGGCAACCGTTGCTGATGGTTTAAGTCCACTCACATTAGGATTTAAATGAACACCGGGAAAGTGTTCTTTGTGTTTATCCATGTTTGCTCCTCAGATTAGAGATCTAAATTGGCCGGTTCGTAAAACTCTTTGGGATTCTTGCAGGCGGGGCATTTTGGCGGGGGCTCGGTGCCTTCGATAGTGTAACCGCAAACGCTGCATTTCCACTTGATGGGCTGTTCCCTCGTGAAGACCGTGCCGTTCTTCACCATATCTAACAGTCTTTTATAGCGCTCCCTGTGTTTTTCTTCGACCTTTCCGATCATCTTGAATAAGATGGTGGCTTCTTGGTTCCCTTCTTCTTCCGCTTCTTTAGTAAATGTTGGATACATATCGACTGTTTCGTAATGCTCTCCACTGATGGCTGCTTTCAAGTTCTCTGCGGTGGTGCCGACACCTTTTAAAAGCTTGAAATGGTCACGTGCATGCTCCATTTCATTCGCTGCTGTCTCTTCGAAGATCTTGGCGATGTAGTGGTAGCCTTCCTGCCTTGCAACTTCAGCAAAATAGGTGTACTTGTTCCTTGCTTGGGACTCACCTGCAAAAGCTGTCTTGATGTTTTCTTCTGTTTTACCCATTGTTTAACTCCTTTTATTTGAATTATTTATCCACCTGGATTTTTCATAAAACCAGATCTACTAAAATGCAAGTCAAGACTTGCTCTTTTTGCATTGTTTACAAATCCCATTCAAAACAACCCGCTTGCCTATTATATCAAACTTCTGCTGAAGGTCATGATGATGGTTATCCATATTGGGATCATAAAGTCTCACCGTGATCTGAAATAATATAGGTCTGGGTGCATAATAGTTCGTAGTCTCCGGAATCCGTCCGCCGCAGGGTTTTTACATACTCGATGCCCCCCGATTCTTTTTTTTCAAATTTCAGTTCATAATGCTTGATTTTTTCCGGTGCACAGATCGATCCCTGCAGAGTGTTTGCTTGGATATCGATCCTGAAGCAGAAGGGCTGTCCCAGAGAATTTTTCAACCTGAGATCCTTGTAGCCATAAGCGTTTGTTGCATCCGCCCCAAGAGGAGAATACCGGGTTTCATCGGTATAAAGATCGACCGAGTGAGGGTATCTTTCCACTATTTCTAATCCGGCGGTCAAAGCCAGGTGATAGAGCAGTCCGGAAAGCTGGCAGAGTCCTCCTCCCACCTCAAAGTCCAGTTTGCCTTGGACAATGTTGATGCCGACTTTATAGCCGGCTTTGGTTGAGGGATTTCCCACCAGGTGCCAGAACGAAAAGATTTCACCTGGATAAATGGCGATATCCAGGAATGTATTGATTGCCAGCTTGAGGTTGTGTTTTTTATTATCGGCCCATTTACTCACATTGATAGGTTGGGTGATGGATATTCGTTGAGTATAGTTTTTGCCCTTATCGGTGCGCTCCTCTGTGCTCCGGACGAATTTGAACCTAGTGCCGGTAAGGATGTCTCTGTTCCAGGTAAAGAACAGACGCAGCCGCAGTTTAAGAAATCCGGGAATGAGTTTTCTTATTATCTGTCTCATATTACTTTGTAGTGGTCTAGGTTATCTTAGGAAATCATAAAATGGATGTCAATTATGCCGGAGGTATATTTGACAATGATAAAAAGACTTGCAATAGTATTAAAAAAAATGGAAAAACAAATGCCTAAAACGGAACAATATCTGGATCCGGAAATTGTGGATAAAATCAATCAGTATATATCAGCAAACTCAGATAGAGCAGTACCTGTCACTGCATCTTTAAATCCTGAAGAACTGCGCGCGAAGCTTAACCTGAAAATTCCGGATGCGGGTTGTTCTCAGGAAGAGCTGCATCGGTTCATGGATCTTTATCTGAAATATGCGGTGCGGACCGGTCACTCACAGTTTTTTAATCAACTGTGGTCTGGATTTACTCTTCCTGGATTTTTGGGTGATATTATCACAAGTTTGACCAATACCTCTATGTATACCTATGAAGTGGCTCCGGTGGCAACTCTTTTGGAAAAAACTCTGATCCAGAAAATGGGCTCGCTGGCCGGATTTTCCGATCCGGAGGGAATTTTTATGACCGGAGGCAGTAACGGTAACCTCATAGCTATGATGATCGCCCGCAACATTACCCTGCCGGAGATAAAACAGCAGGGATATGTAGAGGGTTCCAACCTGGTGGTTTTAGTTTCCAACCAATCACATTATTCTTTTGAAAAAGCAGCCAACATTCTGGGTATAGGATCTTCCCAGGTACTCAAAGTCAAAAGTGATAATCGAGGGAGCTTGATCCCGGAAGAACTCGAACTTAAAATCGAGCAGAGTTTAGCAGCTGGGAAAAAGCCGTTTTTTGTGGCCGCCACCGCCGGCACCACGGTTTTAGGTGCGTTTGATCCCTGTGATCGCATCGCCGCCATTGCCCGTAAGTATAATCTCTGGTTTCATGTCGATGGTTCCCTGGGGGGTACGGTTCTGTTAAGTCCCCAACACCGAAATCTTCTCAAGGGCATAGAGATGGCGGATTCTTTTGTCTGGAATCCACACAAACTCATGGGGCTTCCTTTAACCTGCTCGGTAATATTACTCAAAGAGAAAGGGCATCTGTTCCGGACCAATTCCACATCCGGGACAGAATATATTTTTCATGAGGATGAATTAGGGGCATGTGATATAGGGCCGTTTTCTTTGCAGTGCGGCCGTAGAGTGGATGCTTTGAAACTTTGGCTGTCCTGGATGTATAATGGGAACCAAGGTTATGCCGATCGGATCGACCGATTTTTTGAACTGGCCGCTTATATGGAGGAGATGGTTCGCCAACATTCCCGTCTTGAGCTCATGGCGCCTAGAACTTCGATTAATATATGTTTTCGCTATTTACCTGAAACAAATCGGAATATCAATGATTTCAATTTAAGGCTGCGTCAGAAACTGGCTGGTGCAGGGATTTGTCTGGTTAATTATTCTTATCTAGGAGAAAATTTGGTGCTGCGGCCTGTCATTGCCAATCATGAATTAACCCGGTCGGATATTGACCTGTTTTTTAATAACCTGCATGCGGCAGCGGAGGATCTCCTATAGGCAGCTCAATATTTTTTCCACAAAGCTTAGGTGTTTTCGTGTTGACTATGATGGGGAAACAAGAGAAAAAATTCGCAGACCTGCTGGCCTTTCTGGAAACACTGTGAGCGAACGGTCAAGGATTATTTAATATCGTGAATCGTGATATAGTCGTTGTCGGCTTTGACACTGTGACATCCGATACAACCCTGAACTTTTCCATAAGGACCGGCTTTGCCGACGAGACTGTATTTAACCCAGTACCAATCACCGGCTGAAGGATTATAGTCTTTGATTTTATACATGACTGTGATCGCGGTAAATTTTTTATCCTTGTTATAATTTTCCTTAACTTCGATCGAACCATAGGGCACCGGCACTGCGGTGGCATTAAGCAGTATTTCATTGACATATACTTTATGGAAAGGGCCGTGTGGAGCATTTCCAGGCTGCATTCCGGTATGGTCTTTCCAAAAGCCCCAATCCTTATATGGGGATTCCTCGGTTATATAATCCCACAGCTTCTGCGTGTCCGGTCCGGGCATATCCGCCCTGGGGCTGAAACCTAAGAAAATTATTATAACAACTAAACAAAAAACTGGAATTACGGCCTTTTTCATTTCATTCTCCTGATTTTTTTTATTATATAAGCAATGCAGGATAATATCAATATCTATCGGAATTATGGGATAAACAGCCGTTTATCACGGGCTTGAATTTAGAGAGGGGGTGGATGCCCTCAGCTCCACGATCGTTTCTGATTTCTCTGACTATTGCCGCCTTTTTATCACAAACCCGATAGAATCTGGAAATGTCTGCCCCTGACAGGGCATCCAGGTGGAGTAGATCTGAAATCGAAAACTCATGGCCAGTTGGCCTTCAGGGACAAAAAGGGAAGCTGTCTTTAACTGGCAATACTCATCTATAGAAACTCTGATAACAAGTTGAGTTCCGGGATCGCCGGATAATACATAGCTCAAAGTGACATAGGTCTGCTTCCCGCCTCCAACAGAGATATCATAGGTTCCCGGGGAAAGTTCCAACTGGGTTATTGGGCCACCCTGCTCTTTAATCTCACCATTGCGCATTTGTAAGTGGGAAAATATTATGTCCTGACCCCGCACTGTTATTGGCGCCAAGCGGAAATCGATCATGGTTGTGGTTTGACGTTTTCGGACCACAACTTTTTTCCCGCAGTCCATTATCCCGAAGCTGGGCCCCAGATATTCCGGACTCTCGTCGACGGTTACATCGAATTCAACCACCAATACCGAGCATTCCATTTCCGGAGTTCGGGCACTGGGATCAACTGCTTTAGAGAGGTCCACATCGATCGTATAATTTCCGTCGTTTCTCACACTCGCTTGGAATGTCTGGCTGGCATTGACTACTATGCCTGAGGGATTTACGATGCTTTTTGGCCTGGCAATGACAGTCGCTCCAGCTACGGCATCAAGGGTTCCCACTTCGAGTACGGTTCCAGTGATCCTCGCGGGCGTTTCCCTCTTGACCGATATCATCATTTCCTTAAAATCATTTCCGACCTGAGCCCGGACCGGAACCTGCCTTCCTCCCAGACTGGTGGGAAGACAATATTCCACTGTGACTTGCTGTTTATCTTCGGCCTTTACAGATAAATCCTTATTGAACACAATTACACCATTAACAGTGATTGTTACGGGACACTCAATCCTGTTCCGGCACCGGTTATGGATCTCGGCCAATATTTTCAGACTATCCCGGGCTATTGGATTGTCATCACTGACGATAAGCTCAGTCACTCGCCAATCCTGACAGTCACACTCAACGGTGAAAGATACTGTCTTCTGTGTCTGCCCTCCCTTTCCATCATCGGCAATGATTTCGATGGTATGAGGGCCTTCAAATCTTTCAGGAATGACGACGGATCCCTCAGCCGTATTCGCTTTGATGACGTTTCCATTGTGGATGTAAGTATATTCGATCGAATCCCCATCGGGATCGCTTCCGTTTGCATAAACGGTGACCGTGTCTCCAACTCTGGGGGATGCGGGTGAGTAGTCGGGATTGAGTTCAGGCGGGCGATTTTTCTGAGGTTTAGGTTTGACGGTGAAAGACACAAGACAACTGGAATCTCCGCCTGGTTTTCCGTCTGATACATCCAGTTTCACATTGTAAGTTCCCAGAGCCGCATCTGAGACGGTTAATGCACCGCTCCCCTGCTGAGAAGCACCCTGATTGATGGACCAGGAGTATATCAGGGAATCTCCATCCGGATCTGAAGCTGAAGCGCTCACGATAACGGTATCTCCCTCAACCGGATCAGCGGGAGAAAAGGACAGAACGCATGACGGAGGTTCGTTCTTTTTTCGGACTCTGAAAGTCAGTTTGTCCATGGCACTGTCCCGGCCGTCCGAAACAGTGATTTCTACAATATATTTTCCGGCAGCCAGTCCGTCTAAAAACAGGCTTTTATCATGACTGGATTTTTGAACTCCATTGACAAACCATGTGAAAGTTAGAGGATCTCCATCCGGGTCAGATGCCAAAGCTTTTACAGTGATGCTGTCCTTGGTCTCCGGCTCTTGCGGTTCTATGGAAAGAGAAATCTTCGGAGGACTGTTCTTCTTTTCCTCTGCTTTCAGCTCTTCCTCCTTAATTTCAATCACCTCACCCCCCTCCCGGGGGAAAAACCAAAACTCATACTCAACTTCCTTAGGTGCGGCATACCCACGCCACAAAACACCATCCTGAGTCCACTCCGAAGACGTCCATACCTCTAGGGTCAGAGTCTTGCCCTCAGGAACCCAACCATAGTTGGGCTTACTGTGGTCAAAATCTCTTATAGTACTAGTGGTCACCCACTTCCCGGTCCATTTGTTGTCTTTCTTGTACATCTCCTTGCGGCCCAACATTGCGGTTACAAATACTTTTCCGGATTTGGGAAACTTCAACGAGGCGGTTGCTGAAGCTTTGTTTCTGATAAGCAGAGCAAGGAAACCGGGGCCACGAACTGTTATCTGTCCCTTTTTTACCAACACATCACTTGATACTTCGTCCTTCCACGGATGCCTGGGAGGGATCTTTCTTTGATCCTCATCGTCTTTCCAAAACATCTCATTCCCACCTGAGTGCCAAAATGTCTTGAAACTATGCTTGCCCGAGAACACAAGTTTGCCCCCAACACTCTGCCACTGATGTGCCTTGGGACTCCAGCTCTGAGCAATGACAAGGTTAGCACCGAGAAGCAGACAAAAAATTAGAAAACCCGTGAGAACAATCTTTGGAAATAATAGCTTATTTCTATATGACGTTTTTGCTTTGTTCATTTGATGACCCTCCTTGTAAGTTTTATATCATAATTCCGAGTTGATTGGCAAATTTGCCCCACCCCTATTTTGGCTCTGCTGACGACAGCTTACAAGCTCATTCCAGAACGTCAGCGGATGAAAATTGTGAAGTTTTTGTGCGACAGAGAAAACAAATTTCCTATGATTACATCTTTTTCTTAGTTCATAAGAATTAGATTTAAAGTGATATAGATTGACTGAAACAGAAGTAATCGCCAATCTTTGTAGGGCATGATGGCCTCATCGGCCGTATCTTTCAACTTAACTTTTTACAGCAAATTCCGTATGATAAATTGATGAATTTTGCAATGAATTCTCAGCTTGCTCTTAAGACAGACAAACTGACAAAGACCTATATAACGGGAAAGATCGAAGTAATCGCATTAAAGGATGTGGATCTTTCCGTTAAAAAAGGGGATTTTATCGGGATCACGGGGGAGTCTGGTTCCGGAAAATCCACCCTGATGAATCTTCTCGGCGGATTGGACACGCCTACCTCCGGGACGATCGAAGCAGAGGGAAAGATCATTTCCCAGATGAACAAAGAGGAGCTCGCTCTATACAGAAGATACAGCGTGGGGATGATCTTTCAGTCTTTCAACTTGATCCCATCTTTTACGGCGCAGGAGAATGTCAGCCTTCCTTTGCTTTTTGCAGGCGTCCCAAAGGCGGAACGTAAAGCGAAGGCATCAGAAGCTCTAAAAAACGTTGGCCTTTCCCACAGACAGAGACACAGACCTTCTGAGCTCTCCGGTGGAGAGCAGCAAAGGGTTGCTATTGCCAGAGCCTTGGTCAACCAGCCAAAGGTCCTGCTCGCTGATGAGCCCACAGGAAACCTTGACAGCAAAATATCCCATGATATCGCTGAGTTGTTGGGAAACTTGAATCAAAGCAGGGGGCTGACCGTGGTCATGGTCTCCCATGAAGAGCCCCTTCTCAAAGAATTTGCACAAGGAATCATACGGCTTCGGGACGGTATGATAACTGCAAGAGAGACGATTTAATGAAGCTCAAGGATTACATTGAACTATCTTTTGCAAACCTGTGGAAGACTAAACTGCGGACATTCCTCACAACATTTGGGGTGATCATCGGAATTGGAGCCCTGGTTTCCATGCTCGCCTTCGGAACAGGAATGCAAAAAAATGTGACCAATGCATTCAATGCTATGGAATTGTTCAATTATCTGATGGTCTTTCCCGAACCGTTTTCACCGAAAAAAAATGCGGAGGATTTAATACTCGACAATGAAGCGATTGGATCCTTCACAAAATTAAAAGGTGTGGAAGCCGCTTTTCCGGACATCCGCTTTCCCGCGGAAATTGGCTTTAGGGACAAGAAAGAGTTCAGCTTCATCCAGGTTCTCCCCGCACAATTCGCTGATACAAAACTCGTGCAGCTCCGCGCCGGCAGTGTATACGAAGCGGATGATGCCGGTTCCATGATCATCAGTGATTCTTTCCTCCGACGGCTGGATATAAGGGATTTTGAAAGGGTTCTGGGGCAAAAAGTCCGTCTTTCCACGCTGGTTCTTGATTTTTCGGAATTTAATCCACTTGATCTGGTGGGTCTATTGGGAGGGGAAAAGCTACCCTTAACAATGAAAGATTATGAATTGACTATTGTCGGTGTATCAGAACGGATGGGCATGGGCGGACCAAACCTCCTCCGGAGCGATGTAATGATCTCCCCGGCGGCTGCGGATAAGATGAAGAAGATAACCATGACAAACCTCTGGGATCTTTTCCAGCAGTCCTCCGGGAAGGGAGGGTATCCTCTCGTTAACATAAAAGTCAGTTCCCCAAAATATGTTAATTCTGTAAGGTCAAAGGTTGAAGATATGGGATTCCGCACCTTTGCAATGATCGACCAGCTGGAGGAGATTAGGACTGGATTTTTTTTCATGGATATGATCCTGGCCGCAATTGGGATGATCGCACTTGTGGTCGCCTCTCTGGGCATCATCAACACGATGATCATGTCCATTATGGAGCGTTACAACGAGATCGGCGTGATGAAAGCAGTGGGGGCCAGTGATAGAGATGTTCAGAAGATCTTCTTTTTCGAGTCCAGCATCATCGGCTTCCTGGGGGGTGTTTTTGGCCTAGGCCTTGGATTGGGGGTAAGCCTTCTTATCAATCGTGTGGTCAATTATTTTCTGGCCCAGCAGGGAGTACCGACCATCGATTATTTCAGTTTCCCTTGGTGGCTGTGTGTGGGGGCTGTCGGATTTGCTGTGTTTGTCAGCCTGGTTTCAGGGATCTATCCTGCAATGCGCGCCGCCCGTGTTGATCCAGTCGTAGCCCTCCGTCATGACTAAATTCATAATGGTCTTAATGTGGACCGAGATATCTTTATTAAAATGAAGAAGATATGACTAGGCCCTGCCCCAATAATACTTTTTTTACAAACTCACTCGCTTCTTGTTCATATCCTCTTGGTTATTTTTCAGTTTTTATCGTCACTTCTTTCCATGCCCAATCATCATCCTTCTCCATAACAAGTGAGACAATCTTCCAAGTTCCTCTTCCTTCGTCGTCTTTCAGGTTGGAACCTACGCTGTAGACTATAAAACCCGAATCCTGTTTCTTGTAAATAAAGGGATGCCCAGTGAAGGGATCAACAGGCATTTTCTCTAGTATCTGAGGCGATAACTTGGCCAGGTCTTCAGGGAAATCTCCATGAAGGTTCTTGTAGATCTTGCAAGCTATTCCGATCCGTGCTGTATCAAACATAGCGTCAAGTGTGGCTCTCTTGAACAGAGTGGCTGTGACATTGGGGACTAATGCACCGACCATTTTGTAGTACCATGGTATTGAATTTATTATCTGTTCGAGCTCTTTGGAATCTCTTGAGGCATAATACGGCATTTTTGCAGCTTCAAGCAGGCGATTATAGGCCCGCGTCATCCAGATAATCTCATTCTTACAAACAGGCCGAAACAACCAACAGAATATATCTCCGGCCATACCTATATTCAAATCGTATTTTCCCCTTAAATACATGAGAGCAGATTCTAATCCTAAAATTCTTTCTGATTCAAGAGCCCAAACCAATCCTCCTCTCCAGGGTGAAGAATCCCATTCTCCAAGGATTTTTTTCAGGGTTTCTGTTCCAATATCTCTGTCGGAAACGATATAGTTCATACAAACAGCGACTTGTTTCGTGCATGCCATTCCAACCAGATAGCTAATCAAAAATGGCTCCTGGAGATACAACTTCAAAAACCTTCTTGCGACCAGGCATTGATTTATGGCTTCTTCAACGTTTCCATCCTCAGCTTTGATCACAGCATCAATGCCTAAAAGCCGAGTACCCTGTATCATTTGAATCGCGTTTTCAATCCTTAGATCATATCCGAGAATATCCCATTGTGCCTCATACTTAAAACAGGATTTGGTGGAAGCTTCCAAGATAAAACTTAGGGCTTCTTGATTCTTGGTTATCAGATCCCGTATCTGATCTTTTGTTTCTTCTTCCAAAGGTTTTCCAGAAAAAAGATCATCGATAACTTGTCCTAAGACTGCTCTTTGTTCCCTCTCGATAGAAAGAGTACCTTCTGCTATCTTCCAATTCAAGGCAGCGTTATCCCGGGGACTGCATTCCGGTTCGATGTCTCTTATGGTTAATGGAATCCCCTCTGATTTCATCTGGTCCAAGAACTTCTCCATTTTTTTCCCAGTTGAATAATTGAATACAGCACGCACTACCAGCCCCAGAACAATGAAAGCCAACAAAAAAATTCCTATCCTCGCAAATATTTTTTTCAGTCTATATCCCATTGATTCACTCCTTGAGTATATCCATGATACTCTGATAGCTTGTTAATTTAGCTGTGTTTTTCTTAAACGTATAATGCCGGATCATCCATTGATTAAGAGGTTGATCATATTCGATTTTAAAAAGCTCTTTTGTCATTTCTTGTAAGTCTTTATCCAGTATCATCTCTGAAGCTTGTGAGCCATTCATTATAGATCCCAGGAAATCGTTTTCGCTGTTTTTGATCATAATGTCACAGAAAAAAGCCAATACTGCCAAGACACAGCTTGTGGCAAATAACATTCGAAGAACTGGTGAAATCACAAGAAATTTTCTCTGTCTTTGGTAAGCTGTTGAAAGAATTTTTTCCCTGAGTTCCGGAGGCAGCGGTTTTGGAGACAAGCCCTCTAAAAATTCCTGAGTTTTGTTGACGCTTCCCATCTCAATCCTCCAACAATTTACGGAGTTTATGCATGCCATAGCGATATCGGCTCGTTACGGTTCCGATAGTAACTCCGCAAACATTAGAAATTTCCCTGAAAGTCAATTCTTCAAAAAATTTCAGAACGATAACCTCCCGCTGCTCATCAGGAATTTTTGCTAGGGCTTCAGCTGTCTGATTCAAAACTCCATGATCCGATCCCCTTAGGTTTTCCTGGATGACCTTAGAAAATCTTTCGATTGAATGAAAGCTTTTTAGGTTTTTCTTTCTATGTTTTAAGAAGCTTATAGCCTCATTTCTTGCTATTCGAAATATGTACGCTGAAGGACTGCGTATGAACCGAAATCTTACCTTGTATCTAACAAGTCGACAAAACACTTCCTGTAAAACATCCTCTGCATCCAATGGGGAGCCTAGCTTAATTGTCAAGTAATTGTACAACTTGTCTCCTATGCTATCGATAATCTCTTCTATTTTCATGCTGACCTATAAACACAGTTGCAGCCATTCTACCATACACTGAACCTGAATTTTCCACTTCACTAATTAAGACTCTAAAACGAATTGTTTTTATTTAATTAAGTGAGGATTGCCAATATCTATTGCTTAAATATCCCTTAAAACCCGATTTGGGGGGGTGAAAATGGCGTTTAAGGCCGTTTATTGGCATTAAAACAAAGTTAATTCATGTATTATTAGTTACTTGACTAGGTCCGACCCCAATAATCCAATAATAATACTATCCCTGTACACCATAACTCTGGGAGATGAATTCCAGGGAGTGGCTGCCTCACTTCACAAAGCAGTGGGAATCAAGCATGGAAAAAATCGTAGCCAGATCTGGAAAAGAAGAAAAACACTTTTTGTGCGAGAATATAATAGAATTGGCCTGTATAAAGCATATAAAGAGTATGGTCGCTTACTTTATTACTTCTTCAAAACTTTTAATTGTTTAATCCTTCTTATTAAGATAAATTATGGTGAAATATCTATGAAAATTGGAGATGCTAAATGAATATTAAAGGAATACAGGACTATTATGAGGAAAGATTCAGCCACTGTTACGGATGCGGAAGGTTGAATGAAGAGGGGCTTCAGATAAAAACCAACTGGGATGGAGATGAAACTGTGACCAGGTTTACACCAAGGCCTTATCATACCGCACTGCCCGGGTTTATTTAT
Organism: uncultured bacterium; assembly: GCA_965373045.1. GTDB lineage: Bacteria > Acidobacteriota > Aminicenantia > Aminicenantales > Aminicenantaceae > DAOVDI01. The sequence continues at coordinate 17,135 of CBDVEQ010000022.1, forward strand.
GGCGGACTGATCGCATCTCTGATCGATTGTCACGGTACCGGATCTTCCACTCTCGCTTATGCCAAAGCCAACAATATAACCCTGGAAGGCTCCAACGCTCCCCGTTTTGTTACAGGTTCCTTAAAGGTGGAATATAAAAAACCGACACCACTGGGCCCTGAACTGGAGATCAGGGGAAAGATCAGGGAGATCAAGGGGAAAAAAGTGATAGTTGATGCTTCGTTGTCAGCAGAGAGTAAAATATGTGCAACCGGTGAAATAATATCAATCCTGGTGCCGGAAAATTTCGGACAAAAAAATAAATAATCTTACTGGGGTCGGATCCCAACAACCACAATCTCTATTTTTGCATTTTAATTCCATCAAGTGATTTAATTTACCTGACTTTACCATAAAAGTCGATAAGGTCACTATTTATGGGCAAAGTCTATTACTCTTCCGTTCTTTAGAGCATTTAAAAACATTGGGAAAAAAGTAAATTTATTCGTAATTCGGGGGATAGCAGGGAGTCTATTCTCCCAATAGAAGACAAAGAAATATTACTAATTGTATAAAAAGCTTGACATAATGTCTTAAATAGCTTACTTTATGTAATATGTTTCTAACTAATTGCATATATACTGCTAAAACTAACAAGGAGGTTATTATGACGCAGTTAAAAAAACGGGCCATTTGGGGCCTACTAATCTGGGGTGTCGCCCTGATCGCAGCGTATGTCATTTTTTTTCTGGAGGGAGGACCTCAAACTTTTTTAGATAATAATGACATAAGAGTTGACCTCACACGTGCGGTCTTTACGGTTGGATTTTTAAGTTATTTTCTCATGCTGATCTTAACCCGTATTAAATCCGACAGAAAAACACTCATGAAAGACGAACGGGATGAGCTCATTTCCAAGCGCGCTTACTCCACAGGCTTTTATTCATTGATGATTTACGTATTTCTTCTCTGTTTGGCCCTTTATGCGTATTATAAGGTTCATCTCAAGGGTGTGGACATGCCGGTGGGGTGGGTGTGGCTTTTGGGTATAACAACATACTTTATGGGATTTGTTTCCCATGCGATTGCCACCTTAGTTCTTTATACAAGGATGAGCGGCCATGGCGAAAGCTAAGATAAAAAACAACATACGAAAACTCCGGTTTGAGAATGGCGAGATGACTCAAGAGGAACTTGCAGATCGTGCTAAATGTACACGGCAAACGATCGTTGCTCTTGAACAGGAAAAGTATGTGCCGTCCTTAGCATTGGCATTTAGGGTCGCCCGAGTGTTTAATGTTTCGCTGGATGATGTGTTTGAGTACCGGGAATAGGACGCTGACCATGAACGCGATAAAACTAGCTGTTTTTATCCTGCTGCTGTTTCTTTTCCTCTCATCTTTTCCCCAGTCAGCTCAGGAGCAAAAATTTTTTTATGCCATCGAGTCCCAGGGAATTATATGCGGTTATTCGGAGTTCAGCCTCAATAAGCAGACATTAGCCGGTCAGATAATTCTGGTGCTGGATTACAAGCTCTTGATGCAGCAATCTGCAATGGGCACCTCATTCACAACGGAATATTTTACAAAAATCCTTCTCGACCCAGTGACCGGGCATTTCTTTTCTGCGGAATCGAGAATCGAACAGGGCTCCCTGAAACTGGAGTCAAAAGTAGTCATTGAAGGCCAGACCGCATATATCCATTCCGGACAGAAGGGACAGATCAGAAAAGTCGAACTCCCTCCGGATGTACTGCTCGAAAACCCACTGTATTTTCCGCACCTCATCTATGATTTTATGGGAAAAAGCCCGCACTCAAAAAAATACCAGACATTTGACCCGAGGGACGAAGCAGTCCATGAGGTGACTTACACCAAGCTGGCCGAGGGAAAGATCAATCTGATGAAGAGAGAGTACCATGCCGTTATTTTGGACAGGTTGAATCATGTTACCGGGGCGAAGCTCAGGATATGGATAAATTCCGA
>CBDVEQ010000023.1:0-19012 GCA_965373045.1 uncultured bacterium
GCTTGTCCGTAGGGGAAAAAAGGGCGATAATAAAAATAGGGTTCAAGGATTCTAGGGGTCGAGAGCCAAAAGTCTATCGAAGTCTATTGAGGTCCATAGAAGTCGTTAAAGTCGAATTAAGAAAAGAGGCCAAGGGCCAAAGCAGCTTAGCCCAAAGCTATTTTAATTACTTTTCCCGCTTTCACCTTTTTCCGCTTTTCTCGCTGGCGAAGCTAAGCTCAATGAACTCAAAGAGCTGGATTCCCGTTTACACGGGAATGACGTAAATTAAATGACCTTAGGCCAAGCTGCTTTGGGCTTTGGGCTCTTCTTCTTTGGCCTCTTGTTCTTTCAGTGGCGGATTCGATCCAATGCCACAGCAATCACAATGATCGCCCCGATGATTATCTCCTGAATATAATTCGGCCATCCCATCATGGTAGAACCGTTCCTTAAAAAGGCCATGATGAACACACCGATCATAGAGCCCATAATACTGCCTACTCCTCCGCTCAGACTGCCGCCTCCGATAACAACCGCAGCAATGATATCCAGCTCCAGACCCACAGCTACGGTCGGATCTCCGACTGTAAGGCGGGAAAACTGCATGACCCCGCTCAATCCGCAGAAAAGACCACCAATGGAGTAGATCAGAATCTTGGTTCTTCCGATTCTTATCCCGCACAACCTGGCCGTCGATTCATTGGAGCCTGTTGCAAATACATGCTTTCCAAATACAGTGTACTTCAAAACACCCGCCATGATCACAGCAAGAATGACCATCAGCCAGATACCGGGCGCCATTAATAACCAGGAAGGCTCCGGATTTCTTGCCATGAGTTCATTGACCCAGGTCAGTGGCGCATCGATCTTCTGATTGCCGGCAATCCATTTGGCCGCTCCCCGGCCGATTCCCAACATACCCAGAGTCACGATAAAGGGCACCAGACGGAGAGACGTGATCAGACTGCCGTTGATAAATCCAACGACCCCTCCAGTCAAAATGCCAAGAACGATGGCCAGAAAAGGAGGAAATCCCGCATTTATGCCAAAAGCAACAATAACGCTGGAAAGGGCAATGTTGGAGGCTGCGGACAGGTCGATTCCTCCGCTTATGATGATGAACGTCATCCCCAGGGCGCCAAGTGCAACGATCACAGATTGAGTTGCCACACTCTTAAAATTTGAAGCCCTCAAGAACCTTTCCTGGATCTCAGGGATCAGGGAAAATATCGCCAGAACAAGAAGCAGTCCGATAAAAGGGCCCAGCCATTTCAGGATTAATTGAACACGGTTTTTTTTCTCCATGATTTTTTCCATTAGCGGTTTTCTAAAGAATGCTCGCTTCTTCCAAGGGTCACTGCTGCTGTCAGGCTTTCGATCGTCCATTCCTCTGTAGACCGGACATCCTTCATCTTGCCCCTATAAAATACTGCGATCCTGTCACAGATTCCCAGCAGCTCGGGAATATAGGAACTGACAAAGATAATGGCCTTACCCCTGGATGCCAGAGTTCCCATCCATTCATAAATCTGAGATTTACTAACTACATCAATGCCCCGTGTCGGTTCATCCATAAGTAGAATGTCAGCTTCCTGGTGAAGGAGCCTGGCCATAGCGATTTTCTGCTGATTTCCCCCAGAGAGGACAAGGACCGGCTGATCAGTATCAATGGTTTTCACATTCATCAATCGACAGTACTTATTAACCGCTGTTTTTTGTTTTTTGAGATTTAAAAATCCATAAACACAATAAGGGGAAAAATGGCTGAGCGTGACATTGTCCTTTATGGAGAGCGACAGGGCCAGCCCCTCCTCCTGTCTGTCTTCACTTAACAGTCCCATCCCCTGCTTGATTCGGATCCAGGGCCGACTTTTTTTTCTCTTGACCCCTTCAATGGAAAGTGTTCCCTCTATAACAGCCTCCAAACCGAAAATGGATCGAAGCATCTCGGTCCGGCCGGCTCCGATCAATCCGGCGACCCCAAAAATCTCTCCACGCCTGAGTGAAAAATTAACATCCTCCTTCATGCTCTTCCCCCTGAATCCTTCCAGTCGGAGAACGGGTTCTCCCACTTGATGGTCCACACAGGGAAACATGTCCGCCATTTTTTTTCCAACCATCATTTGGATAATGTCATCCAGTTCCACATCCTTCATGGAACCTGAATCAACTTGCCGCCCATCCCTTAATACTGTAAAACGGTCCGCTACATGCTGTACTTCTTCAAGAAAATGGCTGATATAGATAATGCTCACACCCTGTGATTTAAGATTTCCAATAATCTGGAACAGCCTCTCGCTGTCTTCGCGAGACAGACTGCTCGTGGGTTCGTCCATGATCAGGATAAAAGCTTGATCCACAAGGGCTCTGGCGATCTCAACGATCTGTTTTGCGCCAATACCCAGCCTGCCGACTGTAATGTCTGGACGGATGCCGGGATGCTGGAGGATTTCCAGCGCCTTAACGACCTTATCCCTCATCTTTCCCTGCTTGAGAAAACCGGTCTTATGGATCTCTTTTCCCAGCATGATGTTTTCTTCAACGGTCAGATGGGGTGCCAGATTCAGTTCCTGATAGATCATGGAGATCCCCTTCATCCGACTGTCCATGGGTCCGGACGGAATAAAGGGTTGGCCATTAATAAACATTTTCCCTTTATCCGGCTTCAGCGCTCCGCTGAGAATTTTCACCAGAGTACTCTTTCCGGCCCCGTTTTCCCCCAGAAGAGCATGCACTTCGCCCTTTCGAAGTTTAAAATTTACATTTTCCAAAGCAATAGTGGGACCAAACCGTTTAAAAATCCCTGTCATATTGAGGACAGGAGGAGAAGGTTCGCGATTCATCGATCCAGATATTTAGCAAAATCCGGAGTTAGAAGGGATCGTATTTCAGGGTCATCGATATTTTTGGGTGTCGCCAGGTAGACGCCCGTGTCCACCCGTTCAGGAACAGTCTGACCTCTCAAGTGGAAGACGATTTGCTTCACACCAAGATAACCTATCTTTATGGGATTCTGAAGCACAAGGCCCTGGATATGTCCTTTCCGTAAAGCCTGAACCAGTTTGGGACTGCTGTCAAATCCGATAAAAACGACCTTCCCGGCCAGCCTTGACTCCTGAAGCGCACGAAGTGCACCAAAAGTCGTGGACTCATTCGGACAGAAAACGCCTTCAACTTCGGGAAACCGGTTCAGCATATTTTCCGCAAATTGAAAGGCCGTTTCAGTAGATGCCCCTGCATACAGATCCTGGACCAGAAACTCGATTTCAGGAAACTCCTTTTGGATGGTATCGAGAAAGCCCTGCTCTCTTTTGGTTGTGGAGGCAGAGCCTTCCTGGTATCGGATCAGAAAGATCTTCCCTCCGTCTGGAAGAAGCCGGCCCATAGCCCGGGCAGCTAAAACTCCCCCTTTGTAATTATCCGTTGCAACAAAACTAATAAAATCATTACCCTGCAGGGCCGAGTCCATGATCACGACCGGGATTCCTTCATCCACAGCATCTTTTACAGGACGCAACAAGGCTCTGTCATCCAGAGGAGCCAGAACAATCCCGTCAACCCCCCGGTTAACAAAATCCTCGACCACCGTGATCTGTTGTGCCCGGTCATCTTCTTTCTGGGAACCCTTCCATAGTATCTCGACATCCAGTTCCCTTGATGCCTTCACAGCTCCGGCATGAATGGCCTTCCAGAACTCATGGGTCATTCCTTTGGGAATGACCGCGATCTTGAGCGATTGTTCGCCTTCCTGTGAAGAAGAATCTTTTTCATTCTTCACACATCCGGAAAAGACTATCGATAAAAACAAACAGACTGCTATTAGCTTGAAGATATAGTTTTTCATAAGGCAAGTATAATGGGAAGGGATTTCAGAGTCAAAAAATAAAATGTGAGTGATAAGCCGGTTTTAAACAGATCGAATGAGAAATAAAAACAGGAAGAAGCAGCCTTTAACAACTGCTTCTTCCTGAAAAGAAGTTATTTTTTCTTGAGAATAGGCATACCTGTTCTTTGAGTCTCTATGACCTTAAAGGCATCGGGAACTGCGTCCAATGATCCATCTCTAATATTGCGGGCGAAAAAATAGATCCGCTGCTCTCTTCCACCCTTTAAAATGACGTCTTTGTAATGCAGATAATACTTTGTTCCCTTGGAATTTGTAAATTCATATGCCATTTCCTGACCTCCCTTTTTATTTTACTTCGGTTACATTGGAAAAAATTCAAGATTTTCCTTCTGGCTTTCCTCTCTTTCAATGTACTAAGCCCATCCTTGAACTTAACCGATAGTAGGCATAACGAAAAAATGCTTGTTCTGTTTGTATAAAATATCAGTGGACATGTCAAGGACAATTTGATGAAAAACTAGAGATATTTATCTAAATCCTTCTGTATGATTTTATTCATTTGATCTTTTCTGTTTTTCCAGTCCGATTTTATACAGAAAACCACACATAATTCATAAAATTTTATCGCTGTTTCGTGAAAAATATTGAAAAATAAAAAATATTTTTTTTCATGCTTATTTGGAAATTGATGAATATACTTCTGTCTAATAAAGATACGGACAAATTGATTTATTTTCTCAAAAAATATTTTTTTCTTTACAATTAAAAATACTATGTTATAATAGAAATGGTTTTTCTGGGCGGGCTGGGAGAAACCCCCACCTTTTTGGTTCCCATCATCAACCCCCCTTTTGCTGACAACAGCCCGCAAAAAAAACCAAATCTTTCTATCGTATTGGTTCCCTTTCAGGATATTTGTTAATAACCTCGATCGGAACCTCAAAAACATTTATTTTAAATATTAGAAGATCACGAATGCCGGATAGCCTTGAGAAACAATACCAAAGAATATTCGATCAGCTTAAAGGACTACTGAACAAAACCGACAACAAAACCGCAAAGATGGCGACCGTGGCCGCGCTTCTTTTTCATAAAATGCCTCAATTTTTCTGGGTCGGATTTTATATTCTCCACGAGGAAGATTTAACGGTAGGTCCATATCAGGGTCCTCTGGCTTGCCAGGTCCTGGAAAAGAAAAAAGGGGTCTGCTGGTCGAGTTTATTGAAGAAAAAAACGATTATCGTTCCCAATGTCCATAAGTACCCGGAACATATTCCCTGCGACTCAAGATCAAACTCGGAAATAGTCGTCCCGTTTTACAGTCCAGACAAAAAAATCTGGGCCGTTCTTGATGTTGACAGCACAAAATTTGATGCTTTTTCTGAAACAGACAGGATATGGCTGGAAAAAATCACCTCCCTCATCTAACCTGGATTATTTTGTGTATTGTTCGATCACACGAATGAGTGCATTTTCACAGACTATACAGACCTGAAAAATCAAACAGACTTTGATATCAGGAAAGAGCCATCGCCGCAAAACTCACGGCAGATTCCGTCCCCTCTTCCTGCCACAAGTCATACCCAAGAATTCTTCCCTTTATATCCGGGATCAGTTCCAAAAGTATGGACAAAGCCGAAAAACCGCAGACATTAAATCTACCGCCGCTTTCACGATAGAGTCCCCAGAACTTCTCGACTTCTCCCTCACAGACTGCAGCCATCAGTTTCTGGTCAAAAGCACGGGTCTCCAGAAGCATGGACAGGGCTTTTTCTCTATGCCCGAACTTGGGGCCTATATGCGAAAAATCCACTCCGGCAACAACAAGTGTTTCAGGATCTTCTCTGAGGAACTCCCTCAGGCCCTCCAGAAAACTTTTCATTCCCAGAATCTCACTGGGCCGGGATGCAGAATAGAGAACATCGCTGAAAGAACCACAAAGGACAGGAATCAGCTGGAAATCCGGCCCGTACAGGCGCTGAAGGAATAAAAGCTGAAATTCAATGGAATGTTCCATCTTGTGGGTTATATCATGGGGAACAACGACTTCTTTTCCAATCTCCTTGAGCCGTTTCACCCAGATCTTATCGGTCTTCACACGTCCCAATGGGGTCAGATAGTCTTTTTCCGAAAGGGATAAAAACTCATTCTGCAGATGATGCCCAACACCAAGCACAAGGATCTTTTTTGGCGTCAAACCCCGCACCTCCCGGTACGCAGCAGCATACACGTCCCTGCCTGTCTTAATATCAATATGAGGAGCGATCAGGGCCCGTACATCGGAAAAGCTTGATTGTGATCGTTCTCCACCATTTCCACTCAAGATGGATTCCACGTACGCACTCAGCTCATCTGGAGATGCCGGATAGGCCGTACCGGCCAGCACTGCTTCACGAGTTTCCTCTGCCAGATAGCCGGCTGTGATCTGATCTCTTTTTTTACGGTATTCCGCGTTATCCAAAAGGAATGCGGCATCAAACTCTGATACAACCTTGTTCACCGATTCCAGACTGATGAAGGACCCTTCCTTCTGCCGGATCAGCTCGAGCTGAATGTCCTTCAGTAACCGCCTGCCATCTATAAGGCTGAGTACCATCAATCCTTCCCCCTGGATAAAAACAGGATCCTTTAGCACACCCAGAAAATCCCTGATCAGGACACCCTGCCGTCCCTGATAGGACATGGGGATAACCTCCAGGTCCGATCGCAATGCGGGAACTTTTATATCCATGAACATGCTCTTTTATCAAATAATGACTCAATTCTTACAATGATTCCCAAAAAAAGCAATAGGGGAGAGCTTTGTCCATATGTCAGGACTTGACGAAAGGATGGATGTGAGATAATTTATTGATAAGGAGTACTTCATGAAAGTTAGCAGTGTCAATGAAATGAGACTTCTGGACAGGACTGCGATAGAGCAGTTCGGGATCTCCGAAATTTTCCTTATGGAAAATGCGGGAACTGCGTCTTTCTCTGCCATTTTGAACGAATTCGGCGTTAAAGAAAGAGCATTTCTAATTTTTTGTGGTACCGGCAACAACGGTGGAGACGGACTGGTTGTAGCGCGAAAACTCCATTCCATGGGAGGGAAAGTTAAAGTTATCCTTCTAGGAGATGCACAGAAATTCAAAGGAGCAGCAGAGACAAACTATAAAATTATCACAAAACTCAAGATCCCCTTGGGCCCGTTCAAATCAACAGATAATCTTATTTTTGACACAGCTAATAGCGATATTCTTATCGATGCTATTTTCGGCACCGGGCTTACAAGAGATGTTAAAGGCATTTACCGGGATGTTATCGAATGGATGAACTCCAGCGGCAAACCTATCGTCAGCCTGGATATTCCGTCCGGAGTCAGTGGAGACACAGGACAGGTTCTGGGATATGCGGTCAGGGCAGACTGCACCATAACATTCGGCCTGCCCAAACTGGGAAATATCCTTTATCCCGGATTTGACCTTTGCGGCAAGCTGTATGTCACTCACATCTCTTTTCCTCCGGAAATGATCGATCAGAAAGGATTTAAGATCGCTATAAACGATCCTACTCCGCTGCCCGAAAGGGATCCCAACGGGCATAAGGGAAGTTTTGGAGATGTGCTTTTTCTTGCCGGTGCAGCAGGTTATTTTGGAGCCCCCTATTTTTCAGCCCTGTCCTTTTTAAAGGCAGGAGGCGGATACTCCCGGCTTGCTTCCCCGGCCTCCATAACCCCCTCTATCGCATCCAAGGGGAGCGAGATCGTTTTTCTCCCTCAGGAGGAAACTTCCGAGGGAAGCCTCGCTCTCAGCAACAAAAATATGCTGATCCGTCTTTCAGAAGAAGTGGACCTGGTCGTCATAGGCCCTGGTCTCTCCCTTAATCCCCAGACACAGGAGCTGGTAAAGGAGCTCGTTAGCGCTGTGGAAAAACCGGTTCTTATTGATGGAGACGGCTTAACAGCCATATGCAGCGATCCCGATCTTATCAGCAGACGTAAATATCCAACCATTCTTACTCCCCATCTTGGCGAGATGTCCAGGATCGCAGGAAAACCCATTTCCGAGATCGAACACGCTAAGACCGACTTTATCCAGAAACAAGCCAAAAAGTTAAATGCGATCTTAGTGCTTAAGGGCGCTCACTCCCTTATCGGTTTCCCGGATGGAAGAGTGTTCATAAATCTTAGCGGAAACTCGGGAATGGCCACAGCCGGATCAGGAGACATCCTCACAGGAGTGATCGCTGCCATGTCCGGAGCCGGTCTTTCTCTAGAGGATGCCGTCAGAACAGGTGTTTTCCTCCATGGTTTTTCAGGCGATCTGGCTGCAGCAGAGAAGGGAGAAGACGGGATCACAGCCCAAGATATCATGGAGTTTCTTCCTGATGCTGTCCGTTATTACAGGAATAGTTATTTGGACATTTTACGGGACAGTTATCAAAGTATCTATCAAATCTGATCTCTTTAATAGATCGGCTCGTAAATTGTTCAGGCTGCCCTGGATTATTCACGGGCCGATATGCACGGCGCAGCGCATGAAGCTGTATTCATATACTGCGAATGCGCTGCAACAAAGCAGATCGGCTCGCCCGTAGGGTAAAATACGACGACATATAGTTAAAACAATACAATTGTAAATAGCCTTAATCCTGATGTTTGGAAAAATCAATGTTAAGAACCAAAATCATTAGAAGTATATTTGGGTGTCGTCGAATTTTATGAATCATTCAGGGGAAGAAGGAGTTGGGAGAGGAATCTTATAACCCCTCTCCCTTTTCCTAACCTTGACGCTGCCTTGGATGAGGCATCTCTTCACATCCTTCCGGATGTGATGATGATCCAATGATGTCATATGGCATCAACAGGGTCAATCACCTCGCAGGGTGAATGGCAGGGTGAATTTCCTGGCCATCTTCTCACCCTTAAACACTAGTCTCTGACTCACACACTCTTGACCATATGAATATATAATGTAAGAATAATCTTATGAATACGGCGCTTAAAATTGAATCTCTTCATAAATCCTTTAAGACCGGTTTTATCCCAAAGAAAAAAACCATCCTCAAGGGAATATCTCTTTCCGTCAATGTTGGAGAGATCTTCGGCTATCTCGGCCCAAACGGCGCCGGAAAAACCACAACCATCAAATGTATTCTCGGGCTGATCTTCCCGGATAAAGGTTTTATTGAAGTTCTCGGTTATCCCTTCCTCTCCTTGAAAGCTAAAGAGAAGCTGGGCTTTCTCCCTGAGAACCCCTATTTCTATGACTATCTTTCCGCCTCTGAATTTATTGATTTCTACGCCCGGTTGTTCGGTATCAAAAGAACAGAAAGGCAAACCAAGGTCCGGAACCTCCTTCGCCTTGTAGGCTTGGAAAAAGCCGCTCACATTCCATTGAGAAAATTTTCCAGAGGAATGCTCCAGAGAATCGGCTTTTCGCAGGCTCTCATCAATGATCCTGATATTGTCCTCCTGGATGAACCTCTGAGCGGACTTGATCCCATAGGAAGAAAGGAGATCAGGGACATCATCGTCCGCCTTAAAGAGGAGGGGAAAACCGTTTTTCTTTCCTCTCATATCCTCCAGGACATCGAGATGATCTGCGACAGAGTGGCGATCCTCGTAGAAGGAGAAATCATAAACCAGGGAAAGATCACCGAACTTATATCGGAAAAGATCCTGTTCACCGAAATCGTCGTATCAGGAGTTAAGCCGGATGATCTGACATCCCTGGGAGGAAACGTTTCCACGCAGGGAGACCGGACTCTACTTAAGATCCATGATGAAGACAGAGTAGAGAGGATCTTCAAGCTCATCCAATCAAGCGGGGGAAAAATCCACAGCCTGATCCCCAGGACCCAGACCCTGGAAGATATTTTTGTGGAGATGGTGAAAAAAACATGAAAATCCGGACGGTCGCCCTGAATACCTTTAAAGAAGCTATCCGGGACAGAGTTCTGTATCTCCTTCTCTTTTTTTCCGCTGTCTGCATTATCCTGTCACGGCTGCTCTCCATTCTAACCGTAGGAGACCGGATCAAGATTATAAAAGATGTAGGCCTGGCATCCATTTCTCTGTTCGGCGCTCTGATGGCCATTCTTATGGGAACAGGCCTGGTCTTCAAGGAGATCGACAAAAAAACGATCTATACCCTTCTCTCCAAGCCTATTCACAGGTTTCAGTTTCTTCTTGGAAAATTCCTTGGACTGGTTCTTACTCTCCTGATCATGATTGCTCTGATGAGTGTGATATTTCTAACTTTGCTCTTTTTTCACACATTCCACATCGAGTGGAGGATACTTATTCCCATTTGTTTTGTGTTTATGGAACTTTGCCTGATCACATCTGTTGCCCTTCTTTTTTCCTGTTTTTCAACGCCCATCTTGAGTTCGCTCTTTTCCCTCTCTTTTTATATCATCGGTCATCTCTCATGGGGACTTGAAACCCTGATCAAAAAAATCCCATCCGCAGGTATGAGGGTTGTGTTTAAAGCCCTGTATACATTTCTTCCTGATCTCGAAAATTTCAATTTTAAAACTGAGATTGTTCATAACCTTCCCATATCACCGGATATTTACCTGTATTCCGTTCTTTACGGGATCGCCTACACAGGATTTGTTCTGGTGCTGGCCATGCTTGTATTCCGGAGGAGGGACTTTATTTAGGCTGATGAAAAGATATGTTCTTATCGCCTTCCTGCTGGTAAGTTGTATTACCTTTATGGGTCTAAAACTCAGGCTGGACAATATCTCCAAGGAAAAAGTGCCAGGTTCATCCATAATTTACATCCCATCTGTTAAATACCTGAAATATGCCACACTGGGATACACCTCTATTGCGGCTGACCTGATCTATCTCTGGGCTATCCAATATTACAGCGACACAGAGATCAAGGACCGATATGATCATCTGGAACATATTTTCTCCATCATTTTCGAGATGGATCCCTATTACCTGGATCCCTATGAAATTGGAGCTATCATTGCCGTATATGAAGCTGAAAATATTGGTGCAGCACTTCGAATTCTTGATAAAGGCATAGAGAATAACCCGGATCAATGGCTTTTTCCATTTGAAGCCGGACATTACGCCCAACGCAACTTAAATGACTATCAGACCGCACAGCGTTATTACAAACAGGCCATGGATATTGACGGCGCCCCTCCCCAGGCCAGACGGCTTTTTGCCAATGCTGCCTTTGAAATCTTTGATTATGAAACTGCTCTTAAAACCTGGTTTGATATCTATCAGACGGCAACGGATGAACGCACACGGAAGATCGCATCAAATCATCTTTACCGCGTCCGGGCAGCCATCGATATAAGGGCTATCAAGGAGGCGCTGGCAAAATACAGGGACAGATACAGACACTATCCTCTTAAGCTTGATCAGCTTGTCCCCAATGGATACCTACAGGCTGTTCCCCGCGATATGGACAATAAAAAATATATTTATGACCCAAAAACCGGAGAGGTTAAACCTCCTACGATCCCATGGAAACGATAACTTTAATTGTTCTTTTCGGCCTGGTATGGGGAAGTTTTCTGAATGTAGTCATCTATCGCCTGCCTAGAAAGATCAACCTGGTCTTTCCGCCTTCAGCCTGCCCTGTCTGCAGGAAGCGGATCCGGCCATATGACAACATCCCGATCCTGTCCTATCTGATCCTGAAAGGAAAGTGCCGGTACTGCAAAACACCCATTCCATTTTCCTACTTTCTTGTCGAACTTTTAACCCCCCTGTCCTTTCTTGTCCTTTTCAGCCGCTATCCCCTGGATAAACTTTTTTTTATTTCCTGCCTGTTCACCAGCGCCATGATCGTTCTGGCTTTTATCGATCTGCATCACCAGATCCTTCCGGAGGAGATCACTCTCCCTGGAATATTTCTTGCTCTGGTCTACTCCGTATTCCGCCCGGACCTTTCCCTTAAACAGGCGCTTTTTGGAGCGGTCGCTGGAGCATTATTCCTCCTTTTTATATACGTCGTATATTTACTGTTGAGAAAAAAGGAAGGGCTGGGCATGGGGGATGTAACGATGCTGCTGTTTATCGGCGCATTCCTGGGATTAAAACTGACGATCCTTACATTGATGGCAGCCTCATTCTCCGGCGCTCTGGTTGGAGCTGTCTTGATCTTTTCCCGTAAAGAGGACCTGCAGTTCGCACTGCCTTTCGGAACTTTTCTGGCACCAGCCGCTTTTTTTTCCCTTGTTTGGGGAAATCAGATCATCAACTGGTATCTCAACCTTTTCAACTCAATATAATATAAACAATTCAGAACCTGGGTTATTCACGAACCGATATGCGCGACGCGGCCTGTGAAGCTATAGTTCACCTACCGCGAACAGGCAGCAACAAAGCAGATCGGCTTGCCCAGAGGGGAAAATACGACGACATAGAGTTAAAACAAGACAATTGTAAATAGCTTTGATCCTGATATTTGGAAAAATCAATATTAAGAGCCAAAATCATTAGAAGTATATTGAGTGTCGTCGAATTTTATGAATAATCCAGGTCAGAATTGGAAGCGGATGATCTTGTATATCTCCCGCCACGATTTCACACGCAGCAAAGAGCTGATGGGCTGTTCCAATCTCTGGATGGTGGAGTTATATTCCTGAATATAAACCTCCTGTTTCCGCCCGCTGTCTTCTCCGCTCAGCTCATCCCCCAGAGACACAGCTGACCTGGTTTTAATCTCCAGGTCAAGGCTTTCATGTACCTCTCCCCCGCCGGCAGACAGGGCACTCCCCCCGATCGAGCCTCCGATGATGGGATTTACATACCGGGCGTAGAATTTCCCCTTTCCGGCCAGGTTTTCACAGGGGTCCACACTTTCAATGCTGCCGAAAAGCGAGCTGAAATACACAATGGAATTGGCGATCTTCGGATCGGCCCAGATTTTTTCTCCGGGCTCAAGGTCCCCCTTGTCAATCGAATCCTTATGCTTTAAATCATAGGCATCCCCGAGAAACCACTCCAACTCATGTTGAGGATTGTCGATCACGGCTATGAAAGAATACAGGCCGTCATCCGGAGCCAGATCATCCCCGCCCGTGCCGAAATAGATGCGGGGAGGACCCCCTTCTACAGAAGGATTTTTCCACACAGCCGGTTTGGTGAGGATGGGATAATTGTTTTCATCTTCATACATCATTTGGATATTCCAGTTCTGTGATATCACGAAGTTTGTGGTGATATCAACACTCCAGACCCGGCCTTCCAGGTCCGCCACATAAACTTTGTCTGATAGTCCATCATTATTGATATCCACTATGGCCGGGGACGCAGGGATGGATCTGATAACATTCTTTCCATTGGACCATTTTGTTCCTGTGTCTATTTCACTGATGCTGAAATTATAGAAGCAGACACCGTCTTCGGCCCGGATGGCAAAAAAGCAGTGCCCCTGCTGGCCCTGCCCCTCTACATTATCATATCCGGACCCCATAAAGGCTGCCCAGGTGTCATTTCCATTATACTGGATCTTACCGAACACGGGCACAGACCAGGTCTCTCCCATATAATCGTGGGTGAACTCCCACAGCGGCTGTGGATCATCCGGATCCGTGATATCCAGGGCAAAATAAAAATTACCCGTTGTGCCGCCTGCAACTGTGCTTCCCTGGCCGGGCCCCTGGCCGCACACCAGGATGGTTCTCCATTCCTGCTCTCCGTTTCCGTCCGCGTCAATATAAACATCCGCGACAGAAGGAGTCGCATCCACATAGACATCCCGGGCGAAGTATCTCTCCTGGATGGCGGCATCCACGGCCCACATATTCCGCAGCTTCGGGATAAGGTTATAGGGAATAAAAGCCCAGAGTTCACTCCCAGTTTCCAGGTCAAAGCAGTGAAGCATCCCGTCGTTGGCTCCGACATAGATGAATTTAGGCCTGTCTTTCCAGGCCTCCACAAAATCCTCATATCCTTCTCCCATCAGCTCCACAATTTCGTCCGGTGGGCCCACCACCACAGGATGGGAGTGGTTGATATCGCCCAGCTTCCAGTCCCGGTCATTCCCCCGGATAAATTCGATCAGGCCCTGGTTGTCATTGTTGACATCCTGGAGCAGGGGAGCCAGAATGGATACGTTGCCCACGGAAAAATCCAGCCGGGTCAGGTCTTCTCCGGAAGAAACAGCGCTATATATCGTCCGGTCCCCCGCAGAACGAGCATTCAGGAGCTGGCCTGCATCCCACAGGATCTCCACCCCCTCGGCAACGATCTCCCGCCCCGACTCATCGGACAGATCGGTGCGCGTTATGGTTCTAATGCTCGAATAGGTACTGCTCTGAACGGATACGTCGGTCATATCATAGGCCCGTAGATGGCCCTGCCATCCCGGATAGATAAACGAACCCGCCACCATCAGTTTTATCTTCTTATTATCTTCATCATAAAAAGAAGCAACCGCAACAGAGGTTCTGGAATATTCCTTCCTTTCCACAAAAACATACTCCATTCGGAGTTCTGCGATTCTCGGTGTCTCAAAGGAGGCGCCGTCATACTCCGCCATCTCGTCCTCTCCTGCAGTAAAAATAGCCTTCCAATAGAGGCGGGTGCCGAAATTAATAAACGTATGTTGGGGCAGTTCGGTATAATTCTGGATATCGTTTTCTTCAAACCTCTGGTAAAGCTCCCAGCTATTTCCGTTGTTTGACACATAAAGCTCAACGGCAAGCCCATCGTTTGACCCTCCGATGACATCCATATCCAGATCTGAGACAGTAACTTTTGAGATGGCATAGATGTTAGAGTCCAGCTCTCCGGTCATATTGGCGGACCGGGCTTCTCCTGCTAAAGCATAAACCGTAGCCACCTCGTTGATCACAAGATAAAAATCGCCGGAGTTGTTTGCATCAGCCAGGATCATATCCGTGTCACCGTCCAGATCAAAATCCATATGCGCGCTCATATCCACATCATAGGACGGAGGCAGGATGGGATCGCAGTTGTTCAGACAGCGGAATTCGATCTGCAGTTCCGGTTCTTCTTCACCCACAACTCCCTTGTTTTCCATGAGCCACATTCGCGCTTCATTTCCGGCGTTCCACCTGTCCGTTGCGCCGAAAATATCTATTCTTCCATCCTGGTTAAAATCAGCGGCAGCAATGGCAACTGTTCCCGTACAGTCATCATTGGGGATAATGATCTCATTACGTGTAAAATTACCTGTTCCGTCATTGATATAATAAACAAGATAATTATAGTCATTGACCGTACCGCCGATGATGTCAATATCACCGTCCGCATCAAGATCACCGGCTGCCACCGTAGAGCCCCCCCTGCCGGTCGTGAATCCGGTGCGCTCGTCATAATTGAGCTCTGAGATCTCAAAATTTTGCAGGCTGAAATTATCCTGACCGGGATTCCGGATCAGAAAGATCTTGTCCTGACTGATAGCCAGAATGTCGATATCTCCGTCCTTATCAATATCCACTGAATCCAGATGGTTCGCCGCCCAATTTATGTAGATTCCAGCACTCTGAAACCGGCTGTTGAAGTCCAGATTCGGCGAAGAATAGTAGCGTTCAAAATCCGGATCTGTGGCTGTCCCTTTGTTGATATACATTGCTGCAACAAAATCCGTATAACCGAATTCATCACTTCTGTTTTTCATGAAAAAGAAATCCATCAGGCCGTCATTGTTATAGTCCCCCGTGGTGATGGAGGCAGGGCCCACAGTCAGGTCGTAGTCATAAATCTCTCCTGTATCGATCTGGAAAATAATCCCGTCATCATCTTCTCCATCTCCATTATTGTCCTCGAAGAGATTCCGGATCAGGATCAGCCTGTAATCCGTGCCAATATCCAACCCTATCATATCGGGAAGGCCGTCCCCGTCAAAATCTCCGGACGCGCACACATAGATATGGGCACCTATCCCGGTGGGCTCTGCCACCTGAAAGTTGGCTCCCAGATAATTCATGGTGATGGGGCCGCTCGGCCAGTTTGCCACGGAAGAATTGATGATGTCCTTGTAGTCCACCGTGTCAAAATTTTCTGTCACAAATCCCTCGTATTCCGTGCAGCTCTCCTGCGCCCAGAATTGTGCCACCACCACGGCAAACACCACAGTAAAAAGAAAGACCCCCAACTTTGACCTTAATATATGTCTCATTTTAACCTACTCCCCCGATTCTTTTGCCAGTTCGATCTCGATCCTTGCCGTTGTCATACCGGCCCCGGTCCCGACCGCACCAATACATACCATTAAAGTATCTAATGGATCAGGCGTACTCCCTCCTGCCTCATCATCGATCAAAAAAACCGTATACGTGATGTTTATGTCCAGCCCGCCCCCGGAAACCGGGATAAATGCCTGCCGGAAAAAAAGAACATTGTTCACATCAGGCGTTCCGTCACCATTGGTATCAATAAGCGCAAAGATCTCCTGGTCTGTCAGTCTCCTGAAGTAATAGGTGGATAAGGGCAGGTCAATACCGGTAGGTTCGGTCAAATAGTGGCCGGAAAAAGAGGCCCAGGCTTCTCCTGAAAACAACTGATCAATATATGACCAGGCGTAATTAAATCCCGCTTCCGCAGCATTAAAAGCTTTTTCCTGATTGCGGATGTTCCCCGCCACTTTGGTCCCTGTCCCGGTGATGGTCAGCATAGCGATCCCCAGCGTCATCATAAACGCCATGATAATGACTACGATCAAAATACCAAATCCTTTTTCCTGAGTTATACCTATCACTTAATGCTCTCCTACATTGTAGATATTCAGCGAAAGGTTTCTGACAGTAGCAGTTGACTCCAGCAGAAATCTTCTGTGAAAGTCATCCTGGGCAGCAGCATTCACATTGGCAACAGCCGGTCTCCGGTAGATGTGCACCGCTGGAGCCGAATCCCTTCGGACACTGACATAAGCATTCTGGGTTTTGCCCAAAACCCATATTCTAATCTGGCGGATACGCGAGATCAGGACCTGTTTGTTCTCCCGGGTTACTTCATCATCTCCTGGAAGGATGGTCCAGTTTGAATTATCCCAGTCTGTGAAACCGTCCAAGATACCATCATCATCCATATCTCCATTGTATTGGAACTGAAGAGTTTCAATATTCATGGCCACTGGTTGATGAATAATATTCATGCTCCCCGGGGACGAAGTAATATAAAGTGTGTTGGGAATGCCAAGATAACCGTTACTTCCCACCGTAAGGTTGAGGTCTGGATAATCATTAGGGTCACCGGTCGTATCCAGCCAATAGAATTTCAGCGCCCCGAAGGTAAGAATGCTATAATCCCAGCAGTCTTTATCCCATCCTGTATCCTTCAATCCACCTGGCTGGTCCAGGTCAGATGTTTTTACAGATAAGGTGATTGTTTCCTCGCCACCACTACAACCACCCACATCCCCCACTCCGACATAACGGAATGCATAGGCTCCACTACACTGAGTAGAGATAATGAGCACCACCTTATCTTCTAAATCCTGAGGACAGTCATAAGGAATATTCTGCAACTCATTCACCACGAGATGAGCTACTGTACCCGTGACCTTTTCTACTTTTAAGCTGAGGGGTAATTCAAAATTTCCAATAATTTTCAGAGAATCAGAAAATTCCGGTCCGGGACTAAAAGCATCGACCCCCTCTATAAAATAGCCACTGAGGCTTGAAGTCAGCCCAACCCCTGCGCCGCGGGCGTCCCGTATGATCAGATAAATGGCAGACCGGACATCATGTTGGATCTCGGAAAACATTTGCTGATCCACGGCCACTTTGTTGCTGCGGGAATAAATAGACAAGGCAGCAACGATCACAACCAGCAGGATGGTGCTGGCAATCAACAGTTCAACAATCGTAAAACCCGGCAATGACCTTCCCGGAATTCGATGTCTGTATTTTTTCATTGTTCTATCTGCTGATCAATGTCCCGATATCTGCTTTTACCCTGTATTGGACCGGATTCTGGATGAGAGACTCTGCATTTACGCCTGAAACCATTCCTTGAAAGATCAGGATCCTGATATCCCATAGGGTTCCTGAATTCTGAAGCGTCGTAATTCTTCTGAAATCCACAACACTATCACTGTTAATATCCAGTTGTTCGTCCATCGGGCTTGAAAGGGCGGTCAATTCATCCGATGTCAGATTGCGCAGGGAGTCTATCTGCTGCTGGGCTAGAAAGGAGGCATTGCTCAATTTGTCCGCACGTGAATTGTTCAGGATACTGAATGTGAACATCTGGGCCAGACCCATCAGAGCAATACCCATCAGAGCGATAGCGACCACCACTTCTATGAATGAAAATCCATTTTTGCCGGACCGAGAAGCGCTTTTCCTTTTTTGCTTTTTCACATTCTCTTCCTTTTTTTCTCTATTATGATTCCTAGGTTTTGCTGTACTGGACCGAACCGCCTGAATAGATCATGATATGCCGGTTAGGGGGTTGGTTGTAGTCTTGAAGGCTGGGACTCTGGATAGTAATACTGCTTTGACTTGAGCTGAAATTCGTTACGAACCCCAGAGGCGAAAAAATAACCTGCTGATTCGGCAGATTCACTGTAACATTAAAATCCGATGGGATATTTTTTTTGATGAATTCGCGTATCATGTTCCACTGGTTGACCTGGTCCTCCCTTTCGATACAATAAGTCCAACCGGAAGATTCCAGTTCAAACCTTACCCTGTGATTCAGATGAGTTCTTACCGCCTGAAATTTAGCCCTTACCAAACTTGAAAGGACCTCCTTTGTCGTACTCTCCAGGGATCTTGTTTCCAGCGAATTCATAATCGCTGGGAAAATTACAACCGCCATCACACCCATGATCGCAATAACGACCAAGATCTCTATCATAGAAAATCCCCTGCATGTTAATGGTGTTTTTTTCTTTTTACTTTTTCCTGTTTCATTCATCGGCAATTTGCTCTCATTTATGCAATTTATAATCCAAGGACGCACAAAATCTCCCTTTATATTATAAGATACCTTATTAAAGAATTAATGCTGTATTCTGTCAATCACCACAACCGATGATATTACCATCACCCCTCATCACGCCCGGCCCACCATTAAACTTGACCGAGATAAAAAGATTAACGAGACAAACGGCTCCTTTCCTTTTTGTTTATTGATATTTATCGACTGATATGGTATTGCTTATTCTACCTGGATTATTCACGGATCGAGATTAGTGCAGATGCAAGGCATGGCGGGTGAAGCTGTGGTTATCCACCGCAAACCCGTCA
>CBDVEQ010000024.1:0-18863 GCA_965373045.1 uncultured bacterium
ATTGTCAACATACAGGTTTCGCTAACACATCTAAAGGAAACTGCGAGTGCAATCGTAACGTTAGAAACTTAGGAAGGAAAACATGTCAAACATCGGATCATATGAAGAACGGATCAAGGATTTTGATTGGTCCATCTCTGAAAAAGAACTTGGATACAAGGATGGTGATGTCATCAATATCGGCTGGTATTGCTCGGACAGGATTTGTGAAATGGGGAAAGCGGATAAGACGGCTTTCATCTGGGAAAGCTTTGGCGGACAGAAAATACAATATACCTTCAATGATATCCGGCTGGCAGGAAATACAATCGGGTCGTATCTAAGGGGATTGGGAATAAAGGATGAGGATCGAGTTTGTTTGTTCATGGACAGGATCCCTGAGCTTTATCTGGGGTTTTTAGGAGCCCTGAAGATCGGTGCTATTGCCCAGCCCCTTTTCTCCGCGTTCGGGGATGAATCCCTTCATGTCCGGCTGGAGAATGCGGAAACACGAGCAATCATCACCCAAAGGAAGCACGTCAATAAAGTCCGGAAGATCCGAGACTCTTTGCCTCATCTGGAGTTTATTATCATTGTAGACCATGACGGAAAAAACCCGCTTCAGGAAAAGGAGATTGCTTTTTCTCTGAAGGATGCCGATCCTGTTGAAGAATTCGATATTTTCCCGACCAAAGCGGAATCTCCCTCTGTGCTCCATTATACATCCGGAACAACCGGACAGCCTAAGGGCGTCAAGCATGTCCATTATTCGTTGATCGGGCAGTATCTAACTTCCAAGTGGGTCCTGGACCTGCAGGATGATGATGTCTACTGGTGTACAGCAGATCCCGGTTGGGTGACCGGAACATCTTACGGCATCATCGCCCCATGGAGCCTTGGAGTGACCCAGTGTGTCCTGGACACAGGATTTTCCGCTGATGCGTGGTACGGTTTCATGGCTAAACACAAGGTCACGGTCTGGTATTCGGCGCCGACTGCCATCCGTTCTCTGATGAAAGCAGGTGAGAAAGTGGTACTAAAGCATGACCTTTCCTCCTTACGTCATCTGGCCAGTGTGGGAGAGCCTCTTAATGCAGAAGCAGTGATCTGGTCTGAAAAGGTTTTTGGCCTGGCTTTTCACGATACCTACTTCCAGACCGAGACCGGGGCCATTATGCTCACCAATTTTCCTGGTATGAAGATAAAACCAGGATCTATGGGCAAGCCCTTTCCCGGGATAACGGGGGTTATCCTCGATCCAGAAACACACGAGCCCATCCAAGAGCCGAACAAGCCCGGGCTTATTGCGTTTAAACCGGGGTGGCCTTCCATGATGCGGACCTACTGGAACAATGAAGAAACCTACAAATCGAAATTTGTCAATGGATGGTATCTGTCCGGTGATCGCGCCACTATCGATCAGGACGGATATTTCTGGTTTGTCGGCCGGGATGATGATGTGATCAATACGGGAGGCCATCTGGTAAGCCCATTTGAGGTTGAATCCGCACTCCTCGAACATGAAGCTGTGGCTGAATCCGCGGTGGTTGCCAAACCGGATGATGTAAATATGGAGGTTGTCAAAGCGTTTATCACTTTGAAGCCAGGTTTTAATAAGAGTGAGGAATTGGAACTGAAAATTATGAACTTTATCCGGAAGAAGCTTTCTCCTCTGGCTATGCCCCAGGAGATCGAATACATGGATAATCTGCCTAAAACGCGGAGTGGAAAGATCATGCGCCGGATGCTTCACGCTAAAGAATGGGGGGAAGATATCGGAGACACCTCGACACTGGAAGACGACGAATAGGTGCAGTTGAAGGAATTGGCAATTTTTATAAATAATTCAAAGAGCCTGGATTATTTACGAGTCGAGGTTGCCGTAGCTGCGAGGAGTGGTTCGTGAAGCTGTATTTATATACTGTGAGCGGGACACGACGAAGCCACTGCGGTAAGATCGGCTTGCCCGGAGGGTAAAAGTGTCGATACATAAAGATAAATCTCTATGTTATTATATTGATGCTTCAACGTATCGACAATTTTTATAAATAATTCAGGAAAGGAGATTAGAATGGATGACAAGAAGGACACAATCCTAGAGTATGTTAAGGAGGAATACCTTGAAGATGAGGACGAAGAGATCGGTTATGATACACCGCTTATTTCCGGCGGGATCGTGGATTCCTTTTCCATGGTTTCTTTAAAGAGGTTTCTGGAAACAAAATACGGCATATCCATTCCGGATGAAAAAGCCTCCCCTGAAGCGTTCGACACAGTTAACAGTATTGTTGAGCTTGTCAATGAATTTCTGAAAGATTAAGTTAAAGGAGAAGAATCATGGCGTATTCTGATAAAGTTCAGGAAATCTATAAAGAGCAGCTCAAGGATATTGAGAATGCAGGGATTTTCAAGCAGGAACGATTCATCCATTCCACTCAGGCGGCTGATATTGAGGTGGAATATCCACCGGGCTCATCGCTGAAAAAAGTCATAAACATGTGCGCCAACAATTACCTGGGGCTTTCAAGCCATCCTGAGGTGGTAAAAGCTGCGCACGAAGGCCTGGATACCCGGGGATATGGAATGTCTTCGGTAAGGTTCATCTGCGGGACCCAGGATATCCACAATGAGCTGGAGAAAAAAGTTTCGGAATTTCTGGGGACAGAGAACACAATTCTTTTTCCCTCATGCATGGATGCAAACACCGGTGTTTTTGAAGCCATTTTGGGGAGTGAAGATGTCATGATCTCGGACCGGCTGGTCCATGCATCCATAATCGACGGTATCCGGCTTTGCAGCGCTGAGCGTGATACATTCAAGCATTCCAATATGGAGCACCTGGAAAAGAAACTCCAGCTTCATGCCGATAAACGCTTGAAAGTTGTCATTACTGACGGCGTGTTTTCCATGGACGGAGACTGTGCCAAGCTGGACGAGATAGTAGCGTTGTGCGCAAAATACGACGCGATGTTGTTTGTGGACGATTCACATGCTTCGGGTTTCATCGGAAAGACCGGGCGCGGGACCCATGAGAAGTACGGAGTGTTGGGAAAGATCGATATCATCACCACCACATTCGGTAAGGCCCTGGGCGGAGCTTCCGGCGGATGTGTTTCCGGACGAAAAGAGCTGGTGGAGATGTGCCGTCAGAAGGCGCGCCCTTATCTCTTCTCGAACACGATCGCTCCGGTGGTGGTTTCCGGAGTCCTTAAAGTGCTGGATATCTTGTCCAGGAGCACGGAACGCAGGGACAAGCTTGAGAAAAACACCGGATACTGGCGGAAGGGATTGACCGAAGTAGGATGTATCCTCAAGGAAGGGGATACACCCATTGTGCCTGTCATGCTTTTCAACGCCAAACTGGCGCAGGATGTATCTCGCGACCTGTATGAAGAAGGGATCTATGCCATCGGGTTCTTCTTCCCGGTGGTTCCCCAGGGAGAGGCGAGGATCCGGACACAGATCTCAGCCGGACATGAGATCCATCATCTGGACAAAGCGCTCGACGCCTTTAATAAGGTCTGTAAGAAGTACGATATTCTAGGCAAGACCAAGCAGGAGATCATTGCCCGGTATGGATAATAAATTATCTCTACTTCCCAAAGTTGGATGAATAATAATCAAGTTGGGCAGCCTGAAAAGCGATCTTGAGCCAGCCCCGGCTGAGGATGAAGACCTGTCCGACCGTAAAAGCGGCAAGGATAGGCAGAAGCGAGGATGTCTGGATTGATTTCTGGATAATCCAATATATTACACAGAGGCCCGCTCCGGTCAAGATAAGTAAATAGTAGAGCGCCAGGGTCTTTCCGAATCTTCGAAAGACAAAACCTGTCATCTGGAAGAGGGAGCGAAATACAGAGCGAGAATCCTCAATAACGATCTTGATGCATGCATAGTCTAGTATCATATGGACCAGGAACACAAAAAATGCGCCTACTGCCACTTGAATCAGGATCAAATAAAACATGAGCTTCTCATTGGTCCCATCTGCTGTTAAGGGTTTAAGTGCAAAATTAAGCAGAAGATGGATAAGAACAACTGCGATCCAAAGTATGAGTGAATAAATACAAAGGCGGAAGAACCGGCCGAAAAATCGCCCTGCTCCCTGAAAGAAGACCTGGGAAAAGCGTCGTCCTTCACCTTGATCTTCACTTGATCTACGGGAGCTGATCAATACAGAAAGGATTCCTCCGTTGAGAAAAATAGAAACCAGGAAGAACAAACAAGCAAGAATAAAGGCAGCATAAAAGATCGTCTGCAAAGGACCTCCTTTATGGATGATCAACTCAAAGAATATGTTGAAATCAAACTTTTTGAGCAGACCCTCAGCAGCCGGACTGTTCCCCAAGGCATCAGTTAAGTATTTTGAAAACAGAAAAAAGACGACCGAAGAGAAAAGAATATTTATAAGCCATAATACAAAGATCATCTTTGGTTCCAGGACAGCCCTTTTAACTCCATAGCCGTAACTTTTTAGTATTTTCATCCCATTCTCCTTAAATCACATGCCTATCCAAGTGAGTAACTTCTGGAAATCAAGCATCAATTCCAGCGCGTGTTTAAGCGGCGGGATTTTATTCGGCTTCCTCAGCATGGAGTTATTCATATGATTGATGTCAAGGATCATTATGTTTTCAGGATCGATCTGAGCGGATTTTAATTTATAGGGTCTTAAATATTTGAATTTTTTCCATCTGTCTTTCCCATCCCATTTTTCCCGGATCTCTTCTCCATTTTCGAATATGATGAGGACCTCCTGGGGAAAGATCAATTCTCCTTTTCTAATAATGGATACTTCGTTCTTGTAGATTTTTTCCACGTTTTTTTCTTTGTCTTTTGGATCTGTTTTGTACTGTCCCTTAAATATTCCTTCAGGCTCTTTGACCTCTGTAGACCTCAGTCTTCCAATCGCGTAATCCAATTTGTCCGGACTCCTCCAGAACTGGTCGAAAAACCATCCCAGATCCTGTTTGCTCACGACCTCAGCCACCTCAATAAAATTTTCAGTTGTGGGGTGCTTGAATTTCCATCTTTCAAAATACGTTTTCATGACCATTGCCATAATGTCTTCTCCAAGATATCTCTCAAGCATCAACAATGATAATGCGGCTTTTGAGTAGCTGTTGAGGCCGTAACTTCCACCGCTGTAAAATTCCCAGCTCTTTTTTAAGATGGGGTCCAACCGCCCGGAACCGAGCACTTGAGCCCTATGAAAAGTAAAATCGCTGATTTTTAAGGGCCCGAGATTCAGCATGGATCGATCCTCACCGTAGTATTTGGCCATTGCTTTGATCTCTGAGTAACTGTTGATCCCCTCATCCAGCCAGGGCTCCTCGAATTCATTGGAGGCTACCATTCCGTACCAGTATCCATGCCCGAACTCATGAATGGTCACCATCTCTGGTATAAGCAGTCCTTTTGGAAAAAACCAGGCGCCCATGGTTGTGAAAAGAGTGGGATATTCCATTCCACCAGCACCCGCGGCTTTCAGGGGAGGGTCGACCAGAGTGATCGTTGGATATGGATATGCCCCGTAATTCTGGCTGTAGAACTCGATCCCATTTTTAAGAGAGTCCAGGTATCTTTTTTTGAGTTTGAGATGACTGCGGTGAATGAGGAGGATAATTTCAGTTTTTACGGGGGGGGTCATCCAGAGAATAAGACTCGTGGAATTCCACAAAATCCGGACATGCGGTCCAGGCAAAATCGTGAATGTCTTCCTGGTAGTAGATATAAGTTTTAGTGCCGTCTTGATTGTTGACTTCATTAACTCTTTTTCCGGTCGCTCCGACCACATATTCTTCAGGTACCGTGATCTCGACTTCATAAACTCCAAAATCAGCAAAGAATTCTGAACTTCTGTGATATTGGTGGCAGTTCCATTTTCCTTCCTGAAGTACTCCTATCTTGGGAAACCACTGGCTGGCCATGCAGAAATCATTTTCAAACCCGGCACGGGTAAAAATCTTTGGTAGTTTTGCGTAAAATTCGATCTCGAGAATAATTTTTTTATGCGGCAAAACAGGCTCGGGAAGGAGCACCCTCATCACTGTCTGGTCATCTTTATTCCCGTCGTCAGGCTGGATGTATTCCACTGCGGATGTTAGATCAGCGCCGTTCTTTATTTTTATCTTCCTGATTTCGTTATACCCCCAATTCTGTTTATCCGGCTTAATGTTCTGACTAATTCCACCGCGCTCCTTGAGGAACGTAGAACGGTTGTTTTTAAAGGCGTTGAGATAAAGATGAAACTGAAGCTCTGAGACAGGTGTGTCTGAATTGTTGAGCCAGGTTAATATTTCATAGCCTATAACGGCTTTTTCTTCTGGAACGAGTTTGGCTTTGATACGATAATCGACAATATGCTTGCTCATGGCCGCAAAGCAGGGAAGGCTAAAGATAAACAAGAAAACAAAAACGACAAACATGAATTTTTTCATTTGATATCTCCCACAGAATAAAATAACTCCTCAATTTTTTACAAATATACCATAAAATTGATATATTATTTACTATAGACGAAAAATGACAAACTTAAGTTCCTATAGGAGAGTTTTTAACATCTAATTATTTATAGAGGAGAAATAATTTGAAACTAAAAAAATTGATTGTTATTGTCGGTATGCTGTTCATCACCCTGGCAGTAGTCAGCGCTTTCACTGTTTTGTCTCTTGAGTCTGAACAGTGTGAGGACTGCCTGCCTGAAGGATGTACATCGATCCTGGTGGGAAAGGATGCTTCAACGGACGGATCCACTATGGTCACTCACACATGCGACTGTGGTATATGTGATTGGACCTGGTATCATGTACCAGCCAAGAACCATAAACCTGATGAAAAAAGAAAAATCTATCATATATCCCAGTATTTCACCTGGCCGCCGGAACAGGGGCTTAAGTGGGAGCGGTATAAAGACAACTATGCTGATCTGGAAATACCCGAAGTCGAACACACCTATGCCTTCAAACACGGGATGTTCGGCTATATGAACGAAAACCAGGTGGCCCTGGGAGAATCTACTATCGGCTGCCGAAGAAAAATGCGTAATTCCACTCCTTCGGCTAAGATCGATGTGACGATGTTGTCAATTCTTGGCATGGAAAGAGCGCGTACAGCCCGGGAGATTATCCAGATCATGGGAGACCTGGCCTGTACATACGGTTACGGTTTTAATGACGGTGGTGAGATGTTAGCCGTAGCCGATCCAAACGAGGTCTGGATCTTCGAGATCATGCCTGTGGGGCCGCTCTGGACACCTGAAAGCGGCAAACCGGGTGCAGTGTGGTGTGCCCAGAGAGTGCCGGATGACCACGTCGGTGTCACACCGAATGAGTCCCGGATCGGCGAGATCGATCTTGACAACAAAAATTACTTCATAGCATCGGAGAACGTCAAGCAGGTTGCCATTGATATGAAATTCTGGGATCCAAACATAGGAGAACCTTTCAACTGGAAGAGGGCCTATTCTCCCAGTCCTGGAAGCGCCGCCGGGACTCAGGGCCGCAGAGGCCGTCTCTGGAGGTTTCTATCCCTGGTGGCTCCCTCCAGGAATTTCAGCGATCAAACCGAAGGCATGGATTTCCCCTTCTCGGTCAAGCCGGATAAAAAACTCTCGGTTCGAGATGTTATGAACATTACCCGCGATAAATTACAGGGCAGCAAGTACGACCCCGTCTCAGGAATCAAGGGTGGCCCCTTTAAGAATCCCAACTATTATCGAGGTTTTAAGATTGACGATAAGCAGTATAGTGGGCCTCGCTGCATTTGTGTTAACAATGTGGAATATACCACCCTGATACAATGCCGCAGCTGGCTGCCCGATCCCATCGGAGGAATCATCTGGCTCTCTTTTGGGGCGCAGGATACGGCCTGCTACATGCCTATTTACAACGGCAGCCAGGACGTTCCGGAATCATTCAAGATCGGAGATCACTGGAAATTCAACCGAGACGCTGCTCGCTGGGCTTTTGATTATGTCGACTACCATACCCAGGTGATCTATTCCCACGCCATCGAAGACGTTAAAAAGGCGCAGGAGAAATGGGAAGGCGGAGCAGTGAAAAACACGACACTGATTGACAAGACCGCTCAAGAGCTTTACAAGCAGGATCCGGCTAGAGCTCTCGAATTTTTGACCGATTACACCATCAATTATGCTAATTCCGTTGTGAAAGCCTGGTGGGATCTTGGTGACTTTTTGCTTGTCAAATACAATCACTTCCGCTTCTACGATTCCAAAACGAGAAAGACAAAGCGGTTGAGGACACCTGATTGGTGGAACCGGGCGGTAGTAGAACAGGACAAACTTGAGCCGCTCCCTCAGGCCAAACCGAAGAAAAAATAGCAGAGAAACCGGAGAGAACGCGACGCGTACCTTTGATTATCGATAATTTAAGGTTCCTTTTTCAAGGCGAGTGGAAAGGACATCCAGCATGTCTTTGGTCATAGTAGCCAGGTTGTATTCAGGTGTCCACCCCCATTCCCGCCGTGCAGCGGAATCATCGATTGTTTGGGGCCAGGATTCTGCGATTTTCTGGCGCTCATCTGGCAGATAGCTAATAGAAAATGAAGGGATGTGTTTTTTTATTTCTGCCGCCAGTTCTCCCGGTGTAAAACTCATGCCGCTGATGTTGAAACCGGCATGGTGATGGAGACGGGACCGGTCTGCTTCCATAAGGTCCAGGGTTGCCCTTAGACAATCAGGCATATACATCATGGGAAGTTTGGTGTCTTCTTTTAGAAAACAGATGTATTTTTGATGGAGAACCGCTTCGTAAAAGATCGCGACAGCATAATCCGTAGTGCCGCCGCCCGGGAGCGTCTTATGACTGATGATACCGGGATAACGGCAGCCCCTAACATCGATGTTGAAACGATGGACATAATAATCAGCAAGGATCTCGCTTGCAACTTTTGTGATACCATAGATCGTCTTCGGTAAAAGCACGGTTTCCTGAGGGGTGTTTTCCCTGGGTGTTTCCGGACCGAAGACTGCAATGGAGCTGGGAATGAAAACCCGGTTCAATTCCAACTCCCTTGTGATCTCAAGGATGTTGTATGCACCGTTCATGTTGACATTCCAGGCGAGCTGGGGTTTTTTCTCTCCGGTTGCCGAAAGAATGGCAGACATGTGATAAATCGTGTTTATGCCATATTTTTTTATGGTGTTTATGATGGAATCTGCCTGCAAAACATCGATAATCTCATAGGGGCCTGCATTAAGCACGGCCGGGGATGGGTCTGTCCGGATGTCGGATGCGATGACATCATCACTACTGTATTTTTCCCGGAGTTTTTCGGTCAGTTCAGAGCCGATCTGGCCCAGAGCACCTGTGACCAAGATCTTGTGTTTATTGTTTGTCATAAGCCGTCAACCTGCTTTATTTATAAAAACTGCCAATAGCCTAACATAACTTTTTATATATCATCCAGTTAAACTTTTTCTCGAACAATCTCAGCCATAACTTTGTTATGTGACATTTCTGTAATATCTCAATTTTATTATCGGCATTTTTTACCCTTCGGGCGAGCCGATCTAACCGCAGTGGCTTCGTCGTGTTCCATTCGCAGTATATGAATACAGCTTCACAAACCACTCCTCGCAGCTACGGCAACCTCGACTCGTGAATAAAGCAGGCTAATTATAAAAAACTTTTATATCTTGCCTTGGCTTAGTTGTCAATAAATTTTAACCCGGTGTCCTGCCCAGCTTAATTTTTTGACATCAAAATTTATTTCGTGATATATATTCTTTTGTAGATGGTTTTGTCATCGGGCCTGCCGGAAATTTTCGTGAATAACTCGCAAAGAATAAACAATAAGATTGCTCTTGTTACAGGAAGCAGCAGAGGGATAGGAAAAAACATTGCCCTTTGCCTTGCTGGGAAGGTCTCCGGTGTTGTGGTGCATTACCGCAAGAATGAAGAAGAAGCACAAAAGACCGTTGCTGAGATCAGGGAAACCGGAGCAGAGAGCGAAGCCTTTCAGGCGGATTTAACGGATGAACAACAGGCTTTGGCCTTCTTCCAGAAAGTGGAAAAAAAATTAGGCCGGATCGATATCCTTGTAAACAATGTCGGGCCCCTTCTTGTAAAGCCGTGGAAGAATGTGAATAGTCAGGATTGGGACCGTATTTTCGCCGGCAATTTTAAGACTGCTCTTTTTGGGATGAAAGCTGTACTGCCCGGGATGCACAGGCGTGGGTGGGGGAGGATCATCAATTTAGGCTATAGCCGTGCAGAACAACTGACAGCCTTTCCGACCATCACGCCATATGCCGTGGCCAAAACAGGGCTTCTGATATTGACACGGACAGCAGCTAAAACAGAGGGGAAATCAGGAGTAACGATCAATATGGTTTCTCCAGGCCTGATCGAAAACGGGGTTTTGCCTGTCTGCAAAGATATCCCCCTGAGCCGCCAGGGAACGTTTGAAGACGTGTCCGAAGCTGTTGGCTTTCTGGCTTCAGAAGAAGCCGGTTACATTACCGGGGTTAATTTGGTAGTCGCAGGTGGCTGGCGGCTCTAGCCTGAATTATTTGCAAGCCGGTCTGCTTAAAAAAAAACTTGACAATCTTCGTAGTGGAGTTTATTTTATAGATGGTGAACAAAATGGTAAACAAACTCCGGAAGGAATTGACGGAACGGCAGAGAGAGATCCTTCAAACCATCAAGGATTATATCCTCCAGCACGGGTATTCGCCGACGATCCGCCAGTTGGGGGCTCTGGTCGAGATCGACCATCCTTCGGCTGTTTTCAAACATGTCCTGAGCCTGGAAAAAAAGGGCTATATAAAAAGGGTGGACGGGGACCTGCAGCTTAGCGGATTTTCCTCTCTGTCTGAAACCCGGATCAGGGTTCCTCTCGTGGGGCTTGTCCCGGCCGGGCATCCGAGAGAGGTTTTTGACAGCACTCCGGAAGCCCTCGATGTCCCTGCTTGGATGGTGGGGCGGAAAAAAGGCAATATTTTCTGCATCAATGTCGAGGGGAAAAGCATGGTGGACGCCTATATCGATGACGGAGACCGGGTGCTTGTGGAAAGGACGAACTCGGCTAGTTCCGGAGAGATGGTGATCGCCCTTCTGGAAGACGGCTCAGTGACTTTGAAAAGACTGAGGATTGAAAAAGGGAAGACTTTTTTGATCCCGGAGAACCCGGAATTTGATCCGATCCCGGCCGCCAATCTGAGAATACTCGGACGGGTCATTGGGGTTTTGCGGAAATACTGACCGGCCAATACGGCCATTCCATTTTCCGGTTTATACTGGTTGTAAAAGGAAAAAGCTATGAATCAGAGACGGTGTATTGTCCATATCGACATCGATGCGTTCTTTGCGGCGGTGGAAGAGCTTCTTGATCCTTCCCTCAAAGGCAAACCTGTTATTGTTGGCGGGCTTCCCCACGAGCGGGGTGTGGCCTCCACAGCGAACTACGAGGCGCGGAGATACGGGGTTCACTCTGGCATGGCCCTGCGGACAGCCTATCAGCGCTGTCCCAACGGGGTGTTCTTGAGGGGAAATTACCATATTTACAGTGCCTTTTCCAAAAGGTTTTTCGAGATCCTTTCCCGGTACACGCCCGATCTGGAGGAGGCCTCTCTGGATGAGGCCTACATGGATCTGACCCGCTGCCGCCCCCTTTATCCATCCTTTTCCCGTGCGGTCCGGGAGATCAAAGAGCAGGTGCAGAAGGATCTTGGATTGGCCGTTTCAGTCGGTGTTGGGCCTAATAAACTTCTGGCCAAGCTGGCAACCAACAAAGCCAAGCCGGGTGGGCTTTTTGAGATCACTCCGGCTGAGGAAGAGGATTTTCTGGGTGAACTGAATATCGAACTTCTCCCGGGCATCGGGCCGAAGGCCCAGGTTGTCCTCAAAATGCTCAATATTCATAAAATCGGCGACCTCTGTGGAATGCCGCGGGCGACCCTGCGTTCGCTTTTTGGCCTGAATGGGGAGAAACTCTATCTTCAGTCCCGGGGAATGGATAGCCGCCCGCTGGTGACCTCGTCTGTGCCGAAGTCGATCTCCAGGGAAACGACATTTCTGGAAGACCTCTGGGATCGCCGTCTTCTTCTGGCTCACGTCGCGTATCTCTGCGACCGTATGGCTTTGGCGCTGCGCAAGGTCCGGCTTTTTTCCCACATCATCGAGGTCAAGATCCGGTATTCGGATTTCCGGACAGAGGTTTGCCGCCGGCTCCTGATTTCGCCTGTTCAGGAGATGGGGCGGATCTACAAGATTTCCCAGGAGCTTTTCCTCGGCCTTTTTTCCGGCTCCCGGCTGTCCCTGCGCCTGGTGGGGGTGAAGGCGTCCGACCTGACAAAAACGAGGCCTCTCTCTCTTTTTGAACCCTATTCCGAGCGCCAGGAGAAGCTGGGGTTTGCCATGGATGAAGTCCGGCAGAAATACGGTTTCGGTTCACTGCTCACGGTCAGGGAAAAGATGCTTGATAAGCTTTACACCTTTGACCGGGACCGCGGCTTTGTTCTTAAGACGGCTTCACTGACAAAATAAATATTCATAAAAAATATCGATGTATATACCGCTGCGTGTTCATTCCGTCTACAGCAGGGGAAAGGGAAGCATCACCCTGCGCGAGCTGGCTGAGTGGGCCCGAAGAATAAATCTGCCCTTTGCGGCGCTGACGGATCTGGACAATGTTTACGGTTGGGCGGAATGGAAGCGGGTGGCTGAAGCAGAGGTTGTTTCCCCTCTTTTCGGGTGCGAGATCGAGATCAGAGAGCAGTGTTTTCTCTTCCTGGTAAAAGAGAGGAAGGGCTACTGGAACCTGATGGAGATCCTCAATAAACGGGAGATCAGGGAGACAGAGGGATTGGTGACTATTCTCATTCCCAAGCCGGGAAGTAAAGACCTTCTGTATGGCGTTCCCGTGGACCTGAAGCATGATCTTTTCCTGGGCGCTGATTTTTTCAATTATCAGAAATGCCGGGAAGCAGCCGAAGCCCATGATGTGCCGGTCGTGTGGGCCGCTCCTGTCAAGTTTATCCGGAACCCTGAAAGGCTCATCCTGCTGCACGCTGTTGAAAAAAAAATCCCTTTCCCCCCGGAACGGGACAGGCTCCGAAACAGGATGCGCTTTTTCGGCCCCGATCAGGAATCTTTAGCCGTTAAAAAATTCGGTTCTGGGGTGAAAGACCTCTTTCGGGCAACCATTGAGGTGGCGGAATCCTGCCGGTTTTCTTTTGCGGATGTTGTCCCTTCCCTTCCGGACGACCTCTTTTCCACAACCCTTAGAGATGTGGTTCTCAAGACCTTAAGAGCGGCCGGTGATCTGAGTTGGAAGGAAAGACAGAGGGCACGAAAAGAGCTCAGGATTGTCGAGCAATCAGGCTTTGCTCCTTATTTTCTGGTCGTTCATGATGTGGTCCGGTATGCCCGCTGCAACGGGATATAC
Source organism: uncultured bacterium (assembly GCA_965373045.1). Taxonomy (GTDB): domain Bacteria; phylum Acidobacteriota; class Aminicenantia; order Aminicenantales; family Aminicenantaceae; genus DAOVDI01. Next base: position 13,393 of record CBDVEQ010000024.1, read on the forward strand.
CACAACCTAAAAGGGTCGGGGGCGTCCTCCTTTCTGGCCTATCTTCTGAGGATCTCCCGCGTAAACCCAATCACATTCGACCTCTATTTTGAGAGATTCCTCAACAAGGGCCGGGACGATCCGCCGGATTTTGACCTGGATTTTGACTCAGGGAAAAGGGATATGATCCTCTCTTATGTTCTGGAGAAGTACGGAAAGGGTCGGACAGGAGCTGCCTTTGTCTGCAGTCTGAAAGACTTCGGTGCCCGCTCTGCGCTGTATGAGACGGCCAGGGCCTTCGGCCTTCCGCCGGACGAATCGCGATCTCTGAGTAAAAAAGCCTCCTATTTTGCCAGGCCCGATTCATTAAAAAAAGAGAAGCCCCTGCCCGGCTATGCTGATATATACCGGCTGGCCTCGGACCTGAGTTATGTCTACCGGGAGAATTCTCTTCATGTCGGTGGGATCATTCTGACGTCTAGCCCTGTCAGCCGGTATCTGCCTCTGGCTAAATCGGCCAAGGGGTATGTGATGTCCCACTATGACCGGGATGCGGTCAAGGATCTAAAGCTGATCAAGCTCGACCTACTTTCTGTCAGGGGGCTGGCTGCCATTTCAGAAACACGGAAGAGGATGAAGATACACACCATCCCATCCTGTGATCCTAAAGCCTACAGCCTTTTGAAGGATGCCAGGACCATCGGCTGTTTTCAGGTAGAGAGCCCGGCCATGATGAACCTACTGCGGAGGATGAGAGTGGAAAATATTCATGACCTGACTCAGGCCTTGGCCCTCATCCGCCCCGGGCCGACTCAAAGTGGAATGAAAGAAACCCTTCTTCTGAGCCGGGAGGGACGGCCCGTGGCCAGGGATGCTTTTCTGAAAAGGATCTTTCCCGAGACACACGGTCTTCTTCTCTACGAAGAGCAGGTGATGCAGATCGCGGGGAGAGTAGCTGGAATGACCCCGGATGTAGGAGACCTGCTCCGCCGGAGCCTGAAAAGGAAGGGGGGAGACGCGGAGCTGAAGAACCGGTTTTTCCGGGGGGCGGCTGAGCATGGATATACGGCCGGCGAGATCAGAAAGCTGTGGAAGACCATGGAGGATTTTTCGTCCTATTCCTTTAACAAGGCCCACAGCGCTTCCTATGCTCATATGGCTTTTCAGTCGGTTTATCTCAAGGTCCGCCATCCCGTGGTCTATATGGCTTCTGTCCTGAATGCGGGCGGTGGTTATTACGGCCTGGCGGAATACATTGAGGAAGCGAAACGGATGGGGATCCGTATCCTGGGGCCTGATGTCAACCGGAGCGGCTATGTATTTACAGTCGAGAGCGGCTGCATTCGCGTGGGCCTGACATCCATAAAGGGTCTGGCCGTGAAGACGGCGGACAAGATCATTCAAGAAAGGGAAGGGGGAGAGTTTGTCTCTATCGAGGATGTGCTCTTCCGGATTTCTTTGACCAAATCAGAGCTTTTCGCCCTGATCAAGGCCGGGGTCTTTGATTCCCTCGAACCGAGAAGAACCCGGCAGATCATTCGTTATTTCAGAGGATTGGAAGGAGTAGGAGCGATGGCTGATCTGAGTTCAAAGCAGAAAGAAAAGATGATGATCGAATCCCTTGGATTTTCCCCAGAAGGGGATTCGCTTGACCTTTTCGGAGGAAAAAGATCGTCACTCCGCATAAAGGACATGAAAGATTATGTGGGGCGTGAAGTGGTGCTGGTCGTACGGGTAGTGGATGCTCGTTTGAAGGTGGTTAACGGAGGGCGAAAATACTTCTTCCTTTTTGAGGATGAGACCGGTCTTCTGGAAGGGGTGGGGCAGCGAAAATGCCTAACTTTCGACAAGCCGCCGGCCTGCTGCCTGAGGGGTGAAGTGAGGAAGGACAGCAGTGGCCGGCCGAAGGTATTCAATTGCTCCTTCCTGGACGTCAAAGCCTGAACAATTTACGAGCCGATCTTATCCCATCTGCTGCGTTGCCGTTCGTTCGCAGTAGGAAAAAATCGTTTATCTATTTATTTATGTTTCATAACATCCTTTTTTGCGATACAATATTTTTCAGGAGACATTCCTGATGAAAAAAAGAATATTTTATCTTCTTGATGTTTTTGCAGAGTCCCGGTATACCGGAAACCAACTGGCGGTTCTGAAAGATGCCAGGAAATTGTCTGATGAAGATATGCTGAAAATTGCCAAGGAGATGAATTATTCTGAGACAACTTTTATTATTCCAGAGAAAAAAGCGGATGGAGGTTATGATGTCCGCATTTTTACTCCAGCCGAAGAAGTCCCGTTCGCTGGACATCCCACCTTGGGAACTGCTTTCATCATTAACAAGGAGATAGACAGTGGTCATGAGAAAAAAATCCTTCTGAATCTGAAAGTCGGTCAGATACCCGTTTCTCTGAAATATACCGGGAATAAGGTCGATTTTCTGCAGATGAAGCAGAATTCTCCGGAATTTTTTTCTGTCCTGAATAAAAATCATGTTGCAATGGCATTGAACCTGAGTCCTGTCGATATTGATCCAGGATTTCCGGTTCAGGAGGTATCCACAGGATTGCCTTTTATCATCGTGCCGCTAATATCACTTGATGCTGTCAAAAGGGCCGAGATCAATAAGAATCTTTTTTTCGAGCTGGTCAAAGAGACAACAGCAAAGGCCATTCTCCTGTTCTGTCCTGACACTTATGAGAATGACAATGACCTCAATGCCCGGGCATTTGTTGATTACTATGGTATACCCGAAGATCCGGCCACAGGAAGTGGAAATGGATGCCTAGCCGGTTACCTTGTAAAGCACAAGTATTTTGGCTCAAATAAGATCAAAGTCCATGTTGAGCAGGGCTATGAGATCGGACGTCCGTCCAGGCTAACCCTCATTGCTGAAGCCCGGAAAAACAGGATCGAAGTTTTTGTGGGCGGTAAGGTTATTATGGTTGCAAAGTGCGAGCTACTCTAGCCTGAACAATTTACAAGCCGATATTATCCCATCTGCTGCGATGCCGTCCGTTCGCGGTATATAAATACAGCTTCACGAACAACCTCTTGCAGATGCATCAATCTCGAATCGTAAATAGTCCAGGCAGTTACTTCAATGAGCTCAAAGAACTGGATTTCCGTTTCCACGGGAATGACGTAAATTAAATGACTTTGGGCTAAGCTGCTTTTAGCTTTGTGCTCTCTATCTTTTCTCGCTGGCGTTAGCCGGCTTTGGGCCTCTTTTGCATTGGCCTTTGGCCCTTGGCCTCTTATTCTTTCACTCGAACCCTCGAATCCTTGACCCCTCGAATCCTATTTTTATGACTTCCATAAATGGCTATATTTAACCCCATTGCCGGTACTGAAAAGCACTACAGTCTCATTGTTTTTAATCCATCCCCGGCGGAAGAGGTGCTGGAAAGCAACAAGCGGTGCTGCTGCTTCTGGACAGAGGAACAACCCCTGCGTACGGCCAATTATTCTTGTGGCCTCCATCAATTCTTTATCAGTCACAGCAATGGCTGTTCCGTTACTTTCGCGCAGGGCCCGTAAGATCAAAAAATCGCCTACAGCCGCAGGTACACGTAAACCATCGGCAATAGTCACAGCTCCATGCCAGGGTTCTGCGAATTCTTTTTTCTCATTAAAGGCCTGGACAATCGGAGCGCAGCCTTCTGCCTGAACAGTAACCATACGTGGACGTTTCGGTCCGATCCAGCCCAATTTCTCCATTTCATCAAACGCTTTCCACATTCCGATCAAACCAGTGCCTCCTCCGGTAGGATAGATGATAATATCCGGCAGGTTCCAATCCATCTGTTCTGCGATCTCGTAACCCATGGTTTTTTTGCCCTCCAATCGATAGGGCTCCTTGAGGGTGGACATATCAAAATAATCGGACCCATCCAACCATTTGGCTGCGATCCTTCCTGCGTCTGTGATAAGACCGTCTATGAGTGTGATCTCAGCGCCTAAAGCGCGGCACTCGGCAACAAAGGGGTGAGGGACATCCTGCGGCATAAACACATGGGCAGGAATTCCGGCAAGAGCGGCGTAAGCACTAAGGGCCCCTGCGGCATTCCCTGCTGAGGGGATCGAAAAAGCTTTAGCTCCCAGTTCCCAGGCACGCGAGACAGCCACTCCCAATCCTCGTGCTTTGAATGATCCTGTGGGATTAAGCCCTTCATCCTTGATAAAAAGCCTCTCGAATCCCATCTCCTCCCTCAGTCGATCAGCACGGATAAGCGGCGTGAATCCCTCCCCCAGACAGAGTGAATAACGGTTGTCACGGACAGGCAGAAGTTCGCAATAGCGCCACTGGTTCGGTTCCCGCTTGGCGATCTCCTTTGGACTGACAGCCCCTTTGGCCTTTTCCAGATCATAGCGGGCGAGAAGCGGTTTGTGGCAATCAGGGCAAAGATTCCAGAGATGATCGGCCTCCAGCCTTTTGCCGCACATGGAACATTCAAGATGAGTCAGATAGTTCATTGTATATCTCCTGATGACGTTCTCTTTATATTTATCAGGCTATGAATCAGAATCTCCGTCGAACAAGTCGAGCTGCCCTTCTTTGATCTTTGTGATAATCTCCTCTAGGGCGGGATATTTTTTCAGCAGAGGGAGGGGGAGATTGAGTTTTTCTCCTGTAAGCTTATTTTTAAGCTGAAGGGCGTTTACCAGAGCCTGTCCCTGGTAATGATTGTTGGTGATGACAAAAACCTTGTTGCTTTTTTTCCCGAGATCTTTAATTCTTCTAATCCAATCATCCAGTTCATCATTTGAATAAAGATAATTGTAACGGGCATCCCTTCCGACATCCTTTTTAAACCAGTTTTTATAATTACGTCCGTGCAGCCGGACATAAGAAAAATCCTGATTGGTCGTAACAGCACTTGGTTTAATAGAGTTTTTGAAGATCGGCTGGTCTATATTGCAGAAAGCGACATTATGAGTTTTGAGCAAGCTGTAAAATTGGGGTGTGTCCCAGGAGGAATGCCGTATCTCAAGCGCCATTGGAAAACCGCGGAAGGATTCGAACAGTTTGTCCAGATAGTCGTAGTGTGAGGAGATACCGGCGAAAGACCATGGGAACTGGATGAGAATCGCAGCAAGTCTGCCGCCGGCATGCAGAGGTTCTATTCCCATTTTGAATTGATCGATGTCCCTCTTGGAGAAATTTTTCCTGTCGTGGGTGAAGACCTGGAAGAGTTTGACGGTGAATAAAAATTCCGGAAAGCTCTGGACCTTTTTAAGCCACGAAAGAGATACCTGAACTGCCGGAGGCCTGTAAAAAGTGCTGTTGATCTCAACAATACTGATGTACTGTGCCAGATAAACAAGTGCATGGAATCTAGTGGTTTTTTTTTGCGGGTAGACAATGCCTTCCCAGTCTTTGTAGCTCCATCCCGCCGTCCCAAAAAAATACTTGCCTGGATTATTCATGATAATTGTCGATACGTTCTATCATTAATACCATTCATTAAAGATCTGATTTTATTATCGACACT
>CBDVEQ010000025.1:0-18581 GCA_965373045.1 uncultured bacterium
GGAGATATCTCTGCAGGATTGATCGCATCCGATTTTTCCTCAAAAAGCGGCAGTCATCTTTTTATCGATCTGGGAACTAATGGAGAGATCGTCCTTAAGATCCAGGACAAAATATTCGCGACATCCACAGCAGCAGGCCCTGCATTTGAGGGAATGAACCTGAGCAGCGGCATGCTCGCGCTTCCGGGCGCTATCTATAAAGCGGAATTTAAAGAAGGACTAAACCTTTATACAATCGATGATCAACCGGCAGTAGGCATATGCGGCACCGGATTGATCGATCTTTTATCCGTTTTCCTCAGGCAAGGAAACATCCTGTCTTCCGGAAAGATCGCAAACTCAAAAAAAGAAATTCAGGTTACCGGGTCTATTGTCATCACACAGAAGGATATACGGGATCTGCAGTTGGCCACAGCCGCCATCAAAACAGGAATTCAACTTATGCTTGAAGAAAACAACCTGGACACAACTGAACTGGACGGCCTTTTAATCGCCGGGGCATTCGGAACTTATATGAATATCCAAAATGCTATGTTGATCGGACTTCTTCCATGTCTGACAACGGACAAGATCGTTTATGTGGGGAATGCTTCTCTTGCAGGAGCCAAGGCCATGCTTATCTCAGATCCAATTCGGAAAAAGACAGAGGCACTCGTCAAAGAAATCCGATTTATTTCCCTGGCAGAGAGGGCTTCCTTTCAGGATAAATTCCTCAAAGCGCTTGAGTTTCAATCCATTTGATAGTGTTCAGACATTTTCTCATCAAACTCAGCCATTCTGCCTATACAATTGTTTCTTGAACACAGCTGACAGCTGATAAAATCCTTCTCAGTAGGAAAATAGATTCCGGAAAGAGATTTTCTCGGAAGCATCAGCATGGTCTCAGTCAGTTGAACCTGGATCTTTATACTCCCCTCTTCCATCAAGTCAAACAGCGGCCTCTGTTCTGTAATAGGCCAATCCTTTAGCGAACCGGGACTCATATTGGAGAGACGTTTGATCCTGTATTTTTTTTTAAGACGAGAAAGAAGATGTGCTCTTGCTGAGATCAATGCCATGTCTGCTACAGTTTCCATGAAATACTGTTTCAGAAGTTCGGTTTCATCACTTGCTTTGGACTCCACTCCATCTCCGATCGTAATGATATAAGGGAATACCCGCTCAATATCTCTGACATTATCCCTCAAGATCCTGCTGGCAAACCGCCGGCCCGCCAGCTGAATCCAGTCTTTACCCCTTTTTGTTATATAACATACCCTGTAGGAAGCACGGGCTTTGATCAAAGGAAGAATCTCGTTTATTATCTTTTCAGCATCAGAGGAAACCCCTCTCAGCTTTTTAAGCCGTAAAACACTTTCGACCTTTTTACTGCTTAACTTTACAGGGATATCAAAAAGACAATGTATTTTATTTGTTTCTATCAATTGCTTCATAAATTAAAACAGTTATATTATCATAAACATTGTAATCACGACGATATTTTTTGTAAAATTGATTTTTTGATGCTTTATTTAAAACTTCGAGAAAGGAAAACAAATGGATAAGAAAGATTTATTGAAAGCTATGTCAAGATCTATCACTGACGGAGATATTCCTGAAGCAGAACGCCTGGCCACCCTGGCTGTAGAAAGTAAAATGGATCTTAACGAGGTCATAGACATGGGTTTTGTCCCTGGGATCCAAAAGACAGGAGACTTGTGGGAAAAAGGAGAATATTTTCTTCCTGAGCTGATTTCCAGTGCAGAATGTATGAAGGTAGCAATGCGAATTCTGCAGCCATCCCTCACTAGATTACAATTGAAAACCCAGTCAAAAGGAAAAATTGTAATCGGCACTATTGAGGGAGACATCCATGACATCGGTAAAAATCTTGTCGCTTCCATGCTGTCTGCAAATGGATTTGATGTTATTGACATGGGGGCGGATGTAAAGCTGGAAGCATTTATCCAGAAGGCGGAACAGGAAAAGGCGGATTTCATATGTCTTTCCTCTCTTTTGACAACAACCATGCTGGGACAAAAAAGATTCATGGCAAGGCTCAAAAAAAAAAATCTTTCTAGCAAATATAAGGTCCTTGTGGGAGGAGCTCCTGTTACCCAGAAATGGGCGGATGAAATCGGGGCTGACGGTTATGCAGAAAACGCCTTGACAGCTGTCAAACTAGCCCTGGTTCTTGCAGGAAAATAAAACACATGAAAGGAACAACATGATAAACACCATTAGACCCAAATATAAGCTTTTAAATGATGATTTTGTTAAAAAGATCATTTTTGAAGCCTTGGAAATCCTGGAAAAGCAGGGGGTTTTTGTTGAAAACAAGGAAGCATTAAACCTTTTTCAGGCTCAAAATATGAAAGTTGATAAGGATTCCCAGAGAGTCTATATCACTCCTCAATTAGTTCAGGATTCTCTTGACAGCGCTCCTGAAACAATTACACTTTATGACAGGACCGGAGAGACCGCATACCTTGTCGGTCATGATGAAGTGCATTTCGACCCAGGCTCAGCTGCAGTCCATATCCTGGATCATAAAACCCAGATCCAGCGAAAAGCAGAGACTAAAGATGTCATTGATTTTGCACGCATTATTGAGGCAATGGAACATTATGATTTTCAGAGCACGGGTTTGATCAGTATGGATGTACCGGACATCATATCAGATTCTTACCGCCTTTACCTGGGTCTTCTATTCAGCTCTAAACCCATAGTGACCGGAACTTTCCGGGTCGAAGGTTTCAAACCCATGTATGACATGCTCGTCGCGGTCCGTGGAAGTTCTGAGGCACTGAAAGAAAAACCTTTGGCCATATTTGATGCCTGCCCCTCTCCCCCATTGAAGTGGAGCAACCTGACCACACAGAGCCTGATCGACTGCGCCTACGCAGGAATCCCTTCTGAACTCATTTCCATGGGAATGACAGGGGCGACTTCACCTGTGACCATAGCCGGAACACTTGTACAGCACTGTGTAGAAAATTTTTCAGGTGTTGTCATCACGCAGCTCGCAAAAAAGGGCTCTCCTGTCATATTCGGAGGCTCTCCATCCAGTTTTGACATGAGAAAAGGGACAACCCCTATGGGTGCTATCGAAACAATGATGATCGATTCTGCTTATGCCCAGATTGCAAAAAGCCTCAACCTTCCCACTCATGCCTATATGGGCCTTAGCGATTCCAAGATCAATGATGCGCAGGCCGGTCTGGAAACTGGAATTGGAGCTGTTTTAGCTGCTCTTGCAGGAATCAATGTTATTTCAGGACCGGGCATGATGGACTTTGAGAGCTGTCAGAGCCTTGAAAAACTCGTTATTGACAACGAGATCTGTGGTATGGCTATTCGCCTGATACAGGGGATTGCCCAGAGGGATGACCCGATTGCCACTGACCTGTTCAAGGACTTTACTCCTGAAAGACAGTTCCTTACCATGCCTCACACGCGTAAATGGTACCGGGAAGAACACATTTTCCCACGGATCATGGATAGAGATACCTATGATTACTGGGTCTCATTGGGCAGCAAATCCATCGCAGAACGCGCCAGTGAAGAAGTAGAGAAAATCCTCAAGGACACTCTGCCCAGTACCCCGGATAAAGATATTCAAATTGAAATTCAGAAGATCATGGAATCCGACGCCAGGCAGAATGGGATCGGATCTCTCCCCGATCTCAGGATCTAACGCCTTTTAGAGCTTGACCTGTTTTGGAGCGCGCAGTGTTTTCAGACCTACATCCTTGAGTACTTTATTCAACAGAGGTATTTCCTCTTTCATGAAACCGTTCAGACGTTGAACCAGTACTTCCACATGATCAGAAAGTTCCTGGAATTGACTTAGGTCGGTCTCTGTAGGCTCAAATGGAAATCCTCCCAGAGACATGCCGAGCATCAGCAGCATGATGGAAACCTTTCCTCCTCGAAGTGTGTCCTCAAGTGAATTCAGGGACATAAATCCTGTCGGACGGATGTCTTTTTCCAATTTTTTAAATTTTTCTTCAAATTTCTGGATAGCATTATTAACTTCTTCCGGAAGATCTTCTTTTTCTTTCACGCTATTTTTAATCTTATCAAAGTTTCTCCGAATACTGCTGACCGCGGTTACGGATAATCCCATCTTTTTTTGAGTGGCCATTGTACGAACGACGAGTTCTGTCTGTTTGGTTCTGTGTTTTTCATTGATCTCGACACGTGGATCGGGTTTCACGATGACTGTTTTTACAATGGACTCATCACCGACTTTCATCTCCGCCTCATAGGTCCCGGCCAGAACATAGGGCGCTGCCACAAGTCCAACACCGGATGACTTGATGACTTTTCCATCTTTTGTTTTTGGGGAAAATTGAAGAGTCCAATACCCTTTCTGTAATCCCTCCTTCTTTTTCAAGTGCAGTTCAAAGATCTGCTCACCTTTCTGATCCTTGATGAATATCTTGGGAATTTCAGGCGGTTTTATCTTAAAAAAGGCATAAAAAGTAATTCCGTACATAGGATTCTTTCCCATAAACCCGGGATTTCCGAACACCTCATATTTTGAGGAAGGAAAATACTGTGTAACGGGCCTGACTTCAAAAAAGTGAAGATCTTTTTCAAGGACTTCTGATGACATCTCCTGTAATGGGCCTATATTATCCAGTATCCATATTCCCCTGCCGTGTGTCCCGATGATCAGGTCGTTTTTCATAGGATGTACAGCAATGTCCCTTATAGCTGTTGTGGGGAGATTATTACGAATTGAAAACCAGCTTTTTCCTGCATCCAGGGAGGCAAAAATTTCAAATTCGGTTCCTACATAGAGTAGATCTTTATTTATCAGATCCTCCCGAATAACATGTACCCACCCAAAAGGAAGGTTGCCTTTAATTGATTTCCAGTTCTTTCCATAGTCAGAAGTCATGTACACATATGTGTTATAATCATCGGTTCTGTGCCCGTCGAATGCCGCATAGGCTGTACCTGGATCAAAATGAGAAGCCTCAATGCGAGAACACCAGGTGTTGTCAGGCAGTCCCTTGATATTTTTAACAACATTTTTCCATGTACTTCCCCCATCACGTGTGATCTGTACATTTCCGTCATCTGTTCCGCACCAGATCACTCCTGGACTGACATGAGATTCGGCAATGGTAATGATCGTGCAGTGGGCTTCTGCTCCGGAATTGTCCGGAGTTATGGAACCTCCGGAATCCTCCTGTTTTTTGGGATCGTCCGTGGTTAGATCCGGGCTGATTATCTCCCAGGATACACCTTTGTTTGTGGTCTTGAAAAGAAAATTTCCCCCTGTGTAAACCGTGCCGGGGTCATGGGGAGAAATGAGTATGGGCGAATTCCAGTTGTAACGATAGGGCCGATCCTTGAGCGAAGCCAAAGGCCGTATGGTTTTGCTCAGACGAGTGCGAAGGTCATAGCGGTAAAGGCCGTTTACTTGAGAATTGCCATAAATGGTGTTGTGATTCGCAGGGTCGACCTGTGCATAAAATCCATCCCCACCGCCAACCATATACCAGTCTGCATTTGTTATCCCTCGCACATCATAGGTAGCGCTTGGTCCACCCCACAATCCGTTATCCTGTAAACCGCAGTACACATAATAGGGGTCACGCATGTCAAAGCCGATCTGATAGACCTCGGCAAGAACCAAACTTTGAACGGGATACCAGCTCCTTCCTCCATCATAGGTGATATCGATCCCACCGTCATTTCCATCTATCAGATGAAGAGGGTTATTTGGATCTATCCAGAGGGCGTGGTGGTCGGGATGAGTTCCCCCGGAAATCGACCGGAATTTTTTTCCCATATCTCTGGATATATAACTACCGCCGGAAAACACATAGATAACTTTATCGTCTGACGGATCGACACGGATCTGACTGTAATAAAAAGGCCGGAAATTTACACGTTTGTAGGTTTTGTTATCACAGGTCCGCGTCCATGTTTCTCCGCGGTCTTCAGAACGCCAGATCCCCCCATCCTTATTTTCGATCAGAGCATAGACAACATTGGGTTTACTTCTTGACACTGCAATTCCAATCCGTCCCAGTGTTCCTTCAGGAAGATCTTTGCTCAGTTTTTTCCAGGTTTTCCCTCCGTCTATTGTCTTGTAGAACCCGCTCCCGGGTCCACCACTGTAAAAATAATAGGGAAAACGGAGGTGCTCATAGGCTGCTGCGTACAGAGTCAAGCTGTTCGAAGGATCCATGACCAGATCAGCAAACCCTGTTTTTTCATTAACATACAGGATTTTTTCCCAGGTCTTTCCTCCATCCATAGTTTTATAGATCCCCCGCTCATCATTTGTCCCCCATAGATGTCCCATGGCCGCTACATAAACTATATTGGGGTCCCCGGGATTGATGATGATGCGGCTGATATGGCGTGTATCCTTCAGCCCCATGTGTTTCCAGGTTTTACCGCTGTTCTCTGATTTATAAACTCCATCTCCAATTGTTACGCTGTTACGGCAGGTGTGCTCTCCTGTTCCAACCCAGACTATATTGGGATGAGATTGGGCAATGGTTACATCCCCAACAGAAACCGTGTTCTCTTTGTCAAAAACAGGATTCCAGGTGATTCCATTGTTAACTGATTTCCAGACACCGCTTGGACCAATAGCTGCATAGATGATCCAGGGCTGCTTTTCAACAACATCGATATCAACCACACGACCACCCATCACAGCAGGACCGACGTTCCTCCATTCCATCTTTTCAAACATCTTATTAATCTTAGCCGCCTGCTGACCGCTACTTTCCAAGGGAATGGCGATTAAAACAAAAACGATCAGTAAAACTGCAAACAAAAATTTTTGAGGCGATCTGTTCATGATAACTTCTCCTTTTTATTTATGAACTCATTGAACCTGCTTTATTCATAAAACCTGGATTATCAGTCCGAAAAGGGACTATCTTCAGCCTGCGTCTTTAACTCAAAAATCCAGCTTATACGACTTCGTATACTCAGGAATTTGAACCTTCCACTGTCTCGCCTGTTTTATCCGTTCGGAAAAAACATTGGCCGAATCATATTCACCATGAGTCAAGAAAACAGTTTTGGGATTTTCCCTGAGGTGGTTGATCCATTTGAACAGGCCATCCTTATCCGCATGAGCAGAAAATCCATGAATTTCTCTAATTTTCGCCCTGACTTTGTATTGCTTTCCAAGAATCCTGACCTGTTCCTTTCCATCCAGTATCTGACGCCCCAGAGTCCCGAACGCTTGATAACCCACAAAGATGATCGTGGACTCCGGACGGGAGATATTCTGGATAAGATGATGCTTAACGCGCCCACCGGTACACATGCCAGAGCCGGCCATGATGACACAAGATCCGCGAATACTGTTAATGGCCTTGGATTCAGCGACAGAACGGATCAATTTTAAACCGGGAAACTGAAAAGGCTGCTTCCCTTCTTCTAAAAGTTTCCGAGTCTGCCTGTCAAGGCTTTCCAGATGCTTCAGGAATACATCCGTTACATCGACTGCCATAGGGCTGTCCAGGAACATCATCATATATGGGATTCTATCACTCCAGACCAACCGATTGAGGTGATACATCAGTTCCTGGGCTCTCTCAATGGCGAATGTAGGTATGATGACATTCCCTCCTGTTTTCACAGTTTCATTTATGATGTCTGCCAGCATATCTCCGATGCTGTAGGGATCTTCATGTCTCCTATCTGCATAAAGGGACTCCATGATCACATAATCCGCTCTGTCGAATACGGACGGATCCCGCATGAGTGGTTTATCCCACTGCCCGATATCACCTGAGAAAACGATGGTTTGATCCTTGCCGTTCTTCTTGACAGTGAATTCCAGCATTGACGCTCCAAGAATATGGCCTGCATCATGGAATCTTATATTTACATTTGTGGAGAGAGTAATTGTTGTTCCATACGGAACGGATTCAAATAGAGGAATACACTGTTCAACATCCTCTACTGTATACAGGGGCACAACCGGGAATGGACCTTTCCTTTTCTCTCTTTTGTGACGCTTTTTCTTATAGGCTGCATCTTCCTCATGTATCCGCGCTGAATCCATAAGCACAATATGAAGAAGATCCTCTGATGCATGGGTCATCAGGATCTTCCCCTTAAATCCTTCTCGGACAAGTTTGGGTATTAAACCTGAATGATCCAGATGAACATGAGTCAGGACAAGGTAATCGATCTTTTCCGGTTGAAACGGATAGGGCTTCCAGTTCCGTACTAAAAAATTTCTTTCCTGATAAAGACCGCAGTCAATAAGAATCCGGATATCCCCTGTTTCGAGAAGATAACATGAACCTGTAACCTGGCGGCAGGCCCCAAAAAAAGATAATTGCAATGTATTGCCTCCCATAAGAAAAATCCAGTATAACGGATTATTCCCTCAGGAGAAAGAGATATTCTTTCTTGGAAGGGGGTCTTGTCAATAGTCCAGGCTTATGAGCTTAATCGATCCGTTGACTGTTTTAAGTGAAATTTCAGGTCCGCCTTTTCCAATACGTCCTTCAAGACTGCGGCGTGATTTCCGGAGATTCTCAATAGTAACGGGAAAGTCGACGTAAACCTTCCCGTTTGATGTCCGCAAATTTAAATCCGCATCCAGGAACTCATTAAAAGCCAGCTTGATCCCTCCGTTGACTGTTTTTGCTGCCACATCATCCGTCAATGATCGAATTTCAAGTAAAATACTCCCGTTGGTTGTTCCCGCATAAATATTCCCTTCAAGCTCATATGCTTTGATCGATCCGTTTGTATTGGACAACGATACATAACCTGCAGCTTCTTCCAGTTGAATATCTCCGTTTGTGGAAACAGCCTTGACATCAGAAAAAGGCCCTTTCATCTTAATGCTGCCATTTACCGTTCTAATAAGCTCAAGGTTGATATTTTCTGGAACTAGCACTTGATAGGACACGCTTACACGCAAATTTCGCCGTTTTTCGTAAATCGTGTCTATTTCAACGGATTGATCATTGGCATCTATTTTTATCTGAACTCTGTCTAGATTATTTTTACTTCCACGGGCTGTTTTAACAGCTGTTATCTCAACTTCTTCCCTATCCCAAGTCTCAATAATAATAGAACCGTTTACGTTCCTCAGGATAAAATCACCACCCTGCTCAAGAGGAACCGTTTTATAGAACTCTTCTTCATATTTAGGCCCTGAAAAAATTGAAAAAAACTCCCCATTACCATTGATCACACACGATGAGCAAAGGCTAATAGCCAAAACCACTATCAGCGCAAAAAATGTTGTGCTGCGTTTTATATGATTCATCTGGTTCCTCCTCATATTTTATCTGGAAACTTCAGGATTTTTTCCAGACAGATCCATTAATACTCATATTTATAGTTTAATACGAAATTGGTCATGAAAAGGTTCCCAATTTCAAATGTTTGACTTAAGAAAATGACACAGAAATTTAAGAAAGGGCTTGAAAAACATATTTATTGTTTGACTTTCCGATCTTTCCAAAATAATGATCAGGATCATGATTAAATGCAATGATCCAATCTCCTTCAAAAGCCAAGTCATAGAATCTCTGTTTGCTTTGCAGGGTCTTTATTGGATAGAGGTCATAACTCATTATATAGGGAAGTCCTACATGGGAAGACGTTGGAACTAAATCTCCCATAAAAAAAATTGTTTTGCCTCCGGAAGTGATCTTAACGCATTGATGGTGTAATGTATGTCCTTCTGCCATCACGACTTCTACTCCCTCTGCAATCTGGGTATTGCCGATCACCAGGCGTACATTCCCGGCCTTTTGCAGCGGCATAAAATTCTGCTTCAAGTAACTGGCTTTGTCCCTGGGAGTTGGATTCACGGCCGCATCCCACTCTCCCTGTTGAATGATATATTCTGCATTGGGATACGTGGGAACTATCTCTTCCTTTGTCTTTCTTACAGTATTTCCGCCACTATGGTCAAAATGGAGATGGGTATTGATAACGATATCAATATCCTCAGGCTTATATCCTAAATTTTTTATAGCACCTGTCAAACCCGTTTTGCGTTCGATGGAATAAAAGTCATAATATTTCTTTTTTAAATTGGTCCCAATTCCGGTCTCTATAAGAAGCAGCTTTTCTGGGGTTTCAACCAGAAGAGAATTTAATCCCAGTTTAATCCTATTGTCCTTATCCGGAGGCATCAATTTCTGCCATATGACCCTGGGAACAACCCCAAACATGGCGCCCCCGTCAAGATGAAAAAAACCATCCCTTAAGCCATGGATTGTGAAATTTCCCAGAGAGATCTTCTCGATAATCATCCGAGCAGTTTTTCTAGATCATATACAAATTTTGTTCGGTCATATCCGCCTAAATCAAGCTGGTCGGTATCCATCCGGATCGCATCTTCAGGACAGGCCTCAACACAGAAACCGCAAAAACAGCACCGGCTGATATCTATGATAAAAGTTGAAGGATATTTCTGAATTTCAGGGTCCGGATCTTCAGCGGCTTCTATGTAGATACATTCCGAAGGGCAAACCGTTGCACACAGCATACAGGCCACACAGCGCGGTTGACCGTTATCCCTTTTCATCAACCGGTGAAGGCTTCGGTGGCGAGTGGCTATTTCCTTTCGCTCTTCCGGATACTGGATGGTCACAGCCCCTTTACGTTTTGTCCTGATGTGAAGCAGCTTCATAATATGGAAATGCATGTTGACAACAAAATGCCTTATGGTTATAAGAGCCCCTTTGATGATCTCAATAAAATATCCCATCGCTTTGATCATTTTATAATACTCATTACAATTCCGGTCACCACGATGTTAACCAGACCTAAAGGAATAAGCACTTTCCAACCAAGATCCATGAGTTGATCATACCTTAATCGAGGATATGTCCAACGAAGTAAGATCTGAAGCCAGCAGAAAAAGAAGACTTTCAAGTTGAAGATCAACACTTGGAACAGGATGACTACACCGTGAGCAAGCATCCATTCTCCTCCCCAGGGAAAATGGAATCCGTCCGCAGCAAGAAACGGAACCTGCCATCCTCCAAAAAAGAATGTTGTTGTCAGACAGGATATGATGATGCTCTCCATAAAATCGGTCATCATGAAAAGGCCCCATTTAAGTCCGCTGTATTCTGCAAAAAAGCCTATGATCTCGGACTCGCCTTCCGGCAGATCAAATGGGACTCTTTTTGTTTCAGCCAAAGCAGCGATAAAAAAGATAAGGAAACCCAGGGGTTGGAGAAAGACACCCCATTTAGGAAGAAAACCAAAAAGCAGGTCACCCTGAAAAGTCACAACCTTTGACAACTGCAGAGAGGGAAATATCATGATGATGCCTATCAAAGACAATCCCAAAGCCACTTCATAGGAGATCAGTTGGGCGGCTCCCCTGAGACTTCCCAGCATCGTATATCTGTTATTGGATGCCCATCCGCTGAGAATGATCCCGTAAATCCCGAGAGACAGCATGGCAAGAACAAAAAGCAGACCGACATTTATATCAAGGATCTGCATCGTGATTATCTTGTCTCCTATATGAAGGGGGCTGGCAAACGGCATAGCAGAAATGGTCACAGCTACAAAAACAAAAGAAATGAAAGGCGCTATGGTGTGCAGGAATCTTCTTGAAAATTTTGGTGAAAAATCTTCCTTGAAAAGCATTTTTATAACATCGGAAAACGGTTGGAACAGTCCTATCATCTTCAGTCCGAAAATGGTAGCCCTGTTAGCTCCGATACGGTCCTGAATAACAGCACTTTCTTTCCTTTCCGCCCAAGTTAGATATAGAGTCAATACAAGTAACCATACAAGCGCAAGAACAACTTTGATCAGGATGATTAATACTTCGCTCACTTTATTTCCTGAAAAATGGAATTTCTTTTCCCATCTCGGTTCTGATTTTATCCGTAGATGAAAATTGTTTATAATAATTTAAATTAATATTTATGATATTGCCAATTTCCACAAGGATTTCCCATTCTGCCCGGCTGTCACCTGCTGTTTCCAGCGCCGGAGTAAATTCCTGAATAATGCAATCTACATTTGTTATAGATCCCGCCTTTTCCGGAATCAAGGATACAGGTAAGACCAGATCAAACAAATCAGTAAACTCTCCGGGATTGGGAGTGAAAAGAATCTTGTGTTCGATCAGTCCAAAGGCCTCATGCAGTTCAGTATTTTTGTACTGCAGGGCCATAAATGAACCGAAAACTATAATCATGTCTGTTTTTTCATTGATTGCGTCAAGATCGAATGGATCGAGGTCAAATCCCAACTCTCTGGCGCCCCGCTTATTCGGAGTTCTTTCCGCAGTCATAAGGATATCATCTCCTTTGCCATCCGGCAGATCGACAAAATAGATCTTTTTCACACCAAGATCATCATGAAAAATCTTCTTTATCAGATACAATTCTTCGTTGGAAAGCCATGTATTCAAAACCAGGATAATGTTTTTTGTTTTATTCATATAGGGCAGGCGAACGATCCATTTCGATGCGTCCTCTATCGCCTTTTTTATATCAGAATATTCAGCACCATTATTTGTCAGGACTTTTTCGAGTCTTGACTCGCTGAGATAACCGTATCCATAACGGCCCATATCACAAATCCAATATCCGTTAATATCCGGGTTATACTCAGCGTTGACCCGGTAAACCCGTTTTGGAACGGGAAAACGCGCAAATCCTTTGTGATAATCTATAGAGATGCGGCATCCCCGACTGCATAAGGGACAAATGGATTCCTCTGAATCCAGGAACCAATTTCGCGTCTGGAAGCGAAAATCCTTATCCGTGATCGCACCGACCGGGCATAGCTGTGCAAGATTGCCGGAATAATTGTTGTCGATTTGCAGTCCGTCATAGACATTGATCTCTGTATGATTGCCGCGATTAAAAACGCCCAGTTCCTGGGTTTTTGTCACCTCAGTGAGGAACCTTACACAGCGCCTGCAGAGAACACAACGTTCCTGATCAAGAAGAAGGTTTTTGCCGATCTCAACTTTTTTTTCTCTTTTTTCTTTTACTTCGCTGAATTGACTGTCATAAAAACCGTATTCATCGTAATAGTCTTGAAGTTTACAGTCGCCTGATTGATCACATATCGGGCAGTCTATGGGATGTTCCGCAAGAAGAAATTCCAACACCCCTTTGCGTGCTTCTTTTACCCTATCGCTGTGGGTTAAGATTTTCATTCCGCCTCTGACCTGTGTGGAACAGGATAATTCCAGCTTAGGAACTCCTTCGATCTCCACCAGGCACATCCGGCATGTTCCCTCAGGAGGAAAAGCGGGATGATAACATAAATGAGGAATACTGATCCCATTCTGTTCTGCGGCATTAAAAATGGTCAAACCTTCTTCCACATCAAAGGGCTTTTCATCGATGAATATTTTTATCATCGTGCCTTGTTTCTCCTGCATCAGTTTCCTATATATGATTCCAGTTCTTTCCGGAACTTCTCCGTGATGGCTAAAACAGGCATGGCTGCTGCGTCTCCGAGCGGACAGAGAGTTTTTTGCAGCATATTATTTGCCAGCCTGCGGATATTATCGATGTCCCCGGGTTTTCCTTTTCCTTCGGCTATACGTTCAACGATCTTTCTGATCCAGGCATTTCCTATCCTGCATGGCGTACACTGACCGCATGACTCATGAGAATAAAACTTTGCAATTGTTTTCAGCACATCGAGCATAGATGTTTTTTCATCGATCACGATCATCCCAGCTGAACCCAGCATAGACTTGGCCTCGACCAAAGAATCAAAATCCATATTAATATCTATTTCATCCGCTTTCAGGACCGGAGCAGACATGCCACCCGGGATCACAGCCTTGAGTTTCTTGCCATTTTTCATTCCGCCTGCATACTTGAATATTATATCTTTCAGGGATGTTCCAATAGGTAGCTCATAGATCCCAGGTTTTTCCACCATTCCGCTGACACCATATATCCTGGTTCCTCCGTCTTTGGGAAGCCCGTTCCTGGTGAACTTATCAGCTCCGTTCCGGATGATAAATGGCACATTAGAAAGGGTTTCAACATTGTTTATGACAGTAGGACATCCAAAAAGACCGATGGATGCAGGGAAAGGAGGTTTCAACCGTGGATTACCCCTTTTTCCTTCCAAGGATTCCAGCAGCGCTGTCTCCTCGCCACAGATATAAGCGCCTGCTCCACGATGAACATAAACGTCTAGATCGAAACCTTTTCCTAAAATATTTTTTCCGAGGTACCCCCCGGCCGCAGCCTCTTCAATTGCTTTCTCTATCCTCAAAGCAACATTCTCGTATTCACCACGGATATAGATATAAGCTTCATGAATTCCCACTGCATAAGAAGCAATAATAATTCCTTCAAGCAGTAGATGAGGGTCATGATTCATGATATAGCGATCTTTGAAAGTACCAGGCTCTCCTTCGTCGGCATTGACACACAGATATTTGGGCTTATCAACATTCTGTGGAACAAATCCCCATTTTATACCCGCAGGAAATCCTGCTCCTCCCCTGCCCCTGAGATTCGCGGCTTTAACTTCTTCTAGAACTTCTCCCGGTTTCATCTCCATGATGACTTTTCGGGTTGTTTTATACCCATCATATTTCAGATAGACTTCGATCGTGTGTGAGTCTTTTACACCAAAAAGCTTGGTCAAGATTTTTTCTTTCACTTTTCTACTTCAAGTCATCCAAGGTTTTATCAATTTTTTTCTTGTCCAGATGGCCGTGATAATCAAAATTAACCATCATAACCGGAGCTTCCTCGCATGCTCCCAGGCATTCAACTGTTGAAAGAGTAAATTTTTCATCGTCTGTTGTTTCACCTGGTTTGATTCCAAGTTTATTCTGCAGATACTCCAGCAGATTTCCCGCCCCTAAAAGAGTGCATGTTAAATTTGAACAGATCTGAATGTGGTATTTTCCAACTTTTTTCTGATTGAACATGGAGTAAAACGTTACAACCTCATGAACC
The DNA here is from genome assembly GCA_965373045.1 of uncultured bacterium. Classification (GTDB taxonomy): domain Bacteria; phylum Acidobacteriota; class Aminicenantia; order Aminicenantales; family Aminicenantaceae; genus DAOVDI01. The sequence goes on from CBDVEQ010000025.1 coordinate 14,919, forward strand.
TCTATGGGTTTAATATCCAGAAGTTCGGCAACCAATATTTCTTCTGCTGACGTGATCTGACCAAATTCCTTTTGAGTGATGTGGAGAACAGGCAGCATCGCTGCTCTTTTTTGAGGATATCCGGAAATTAGTTCATCAATTTTCTTTTTCATGATTTCCGAATATTCTGGGCTCATCTTTCGAACTCTCCACCGATCATATTCGTTGAACCAAAAGTCGGTATAACATCAGCAACATAGTGCCCCTTGATCATTTCTTCAAGTGCGGAAACGATATGGAAACACGGGGCTCTGAGATGCCATCTATAAGGTTTATCAGTCCCATCGGAAACGATGTAATAGCCAAGCTCACCATTGCCCCCTTCGACCGAAAAATAAACCTCTCCTTTTGGAGGCCTGATGCCATGGCCTTTCATGAAAAATATAAAATGGTTGATGAGACCTTCGATCGAAGTATAGGTATCTTCTTTTGGCGGGACAATGTATTTTTTCCCTGAGTAAAGAATGTCTTTATATTTATCTTTTTCAGATCCCTCCAAGTTTGGAGAAAGCTTGATTCTGCCCTCAACTTTTTGTTCCCTGGACGCTTCGATCGCTTTGGCTGGTTCCATCCCCTTTGCCAAAAGAGGCGCTTTATTTTTCGGCATTTTTTCCATCGCCTGTTCGACTATACGCAAACTCTGCTCCATCTCGATCATGCGCACAATGTATCGGTCATAATTATCTCCTTTCTCTCCCAGAGGCACTTCGAAATCAAAATGATCATATGAACAATAGGGGCTTGCTTTTCTTATATCAAAATTGACTCCGGTTGAACGGAGACAGGGGCCGGTCCATCCGTAATTGATGGCCATTTCAGGGCTGACAACCGCAATATCCCGGGTCCGGTTCAGCCATATCTTATTTTTGTCCATCAGTCCATGAACATCCTTCAGAACCTTTTTTGTCTCTATAATGGCTGTGTGGAGATGATCCTGCCAATCCGGATGGAGATCTGCTCTGACTCCACCAATCCGGATAAAGGACGTTGTCATACGAGCACTGGTCGTATGCTCTATTACATCCCAGATGAACTCACGGGCTTTAATCGTATACAGGAAGACGGTAAAAGCCCCGCATTCCATTGTCATGGCCGCCAAAGCAGTCAGATGATCAGATATGCGTGATAACTCACACAGAATAACCCGGATATACTGGGCACGCTGAGGCACTTCAAGCTCCAGCATTTTTTCCATGGTCATTGCATATCCAAGATTGTTGATCAGCGGCGAAACATAATTCATCCGGTCCGTGTAAGGGAGCAGGCTGAAATAAGTCTTGTGTTCACAGGTTTTTTCCAAACCCCGGTGGAGGTATCCGATTTCCAGTTCAGAGTTCAGGATCTTCTCCCCATCCAGTTCGAGCATGATCCGAATAGTTCCATGCATTGCAGGATGCGACGGTCCCATATTAATGAGCATGCTTTCTTTCCTGGCTTCTTTTTGTATTCTGAATTTCATTCTTACTTTCTCAACCGGATACGCGGCTGCTGCTTTCTCATGGGATAATCCTTCCGGAGAGGATGTCCTTCGAATCCTTCATACATAAAGATACGTATCAGATAAGGATGGCCGTTAAAATGGATTCCGAACATGTCATATACTTCACGCTCAAGCCAGTTGGCATTTTTCCATATCGATGTGAGTGAATCGATTTTAGGACTTTTTTCAGGGAGACGGGTTTTTAACCTTATACGATCATTCAGGGATAAAGACAAGAAATGATAAACCATTTCAAACCGCGGGTCCTCTCCCTTATAGTCAACACAGGTCAGGTCCAACAGCATTGTGTATTCATATGGTTTATCACGCAGAAAATTTGCTATATCCAGAAGGGCACAGCTTTCAAAAGTGATAATCTCGTCCCCGAATTGACTGGAAATATCCATGATCTGTTCCGGGAACTTTTTCTTGAGAGATTCTATTATGTTCTTTTTTTCCATCGCCAGTCATGACCTTCTTTCTGTACTTTTTCCTGTAGCTTGATCAATGCATCAAAAAATGTTTCAGGCCTTGGTGGGCATCCGGGAATATAAACATCAACAGGAATGATACGATCGATTCCCTGGACAACCGCATAATTGTCGTAGATCCCGCCACTGACAGCACAGGCACCAAATGCCACCACCCATTTTGGCTCTGTCATTTGATCATAAACGGTCTTCAACACGGGAGCTTCCTTGTGTGTTATCGTCCCACAAACTAGAAGCATATCTGCCTGTCTGGGGGTGAATCTCGTCCACCCCATACCAAAACGGTCGAAATCGTAGTGGGCACAGGCTGCCGACATGTATTCCATGCCGCAGCAGGCCGTGATAAAGGGATAATGCCAGAGTGAATACTTCCGTCCCCACCCAAGCATTGCATTAAATTTTGTAGTTATCCATCCGCCATTCCCGGCTAACTTTTCTGTTTTGTTTAATTTTCCCACTTGAATGCGCCCTTTTTCCAAGCGTATATAAATCCTATCGCCAGTATAAATATATATGCAAACATAACGATGAGTGCAGTAAAACCCATTTCTTTAAAAATCAGAGCCCAGGGGAAAAAGAAAACAACTTCGATGTCAAAGAGCAGAAACAGGAACGCTACAAGATAGAATTTGATGGGAATAGGGTTTATTCCTTCTTGTAAAAAGGGGCTCCCGCACTCAAACTGTTTTTCTTTATTGGGATTGGTGCTGCTGGGTCCGAGTAACTTGTTCATAAATATTAGAACAATACCCAGCAAACCAAAAATTAATAAGACAATAAATATTTCTATCATTTAACTCTTTTTTTGAAATGCAATTTTATAAAAGAAAAAAGAACAATGCAAACATTTTGACAATTTATTTTATTTTTTCCAATCACTCGAACCCTCGACCCCTTGAATCCTTATAATCCTACCAACTCTTTTGGATAGGATTTCTATTTATTTATCATGTGTATTGCCCGATTGTCTGCATTCAGGCAGGCTTCCATGACTGCTTCTGACAATGTCGGATGAATATAAATGCAGGAGGACAGGCTGTCCAAAGTCAATCCTTTTTTCACTGCCAGGGTCATTTCCGTGATCAGATCACTGGCATCCGGCGCCAGAATATGAGCTCCAACAACTTTGCCTGTTTTGTCGGCAATGATCTTTACCATCCCGTCCGGCTTGCCAATAGTTAATGCCCTTCCATTCGCCTGAAGCGAAAACTTGCCTATCCGAATATCCAATCCGTTATCCTCTGCCTCTTCCTGAGTCATCCCAACAGAAGCAAATTCAGGATCGGTAAAAACAGCATAAGGAAAAGCATTATAACGCATATCATGGTCTAAACCAGCTGCATTTTCCGCAGCAATGATTCCCTCATTGGAGGCCTTATGGGCAAGTAATTTTCCTCCGATCACATCCCCGATGGCATATACGCCGGGAAGACCGGTTTCAAGCCGGGCATTGACCTGGATAAAGCCATTTTGGTCGAATATTATCCTGTCATCCACGTTTTGAAACACTTCGGAATTAGGCTTTCTACCAATAGCCGACAGGATCTTTTCCGATTTAAACTCAAATGGTTTATTATCTTTTAGATAACGGCCTGAGAGCCGCATTGATCCTTTAATCCTATCTACCTTTTCGACATTCAGAATGGTCTGGAT
>CBDVEQ010000026.1:0-18548 GCA_965373045.1 uncultured bacterium
TGACTGGATTATACATAAGAAGTTATGTTAGTCTAGCGGCAGTTTTTATAAATAAAGTAAGCTAGGAGGACAAAATGCGAATAAGTAAAAGCAAAGTATTACTGATCCTTTTTATGGTATCTGTTCTGGTTTCTGCTGGTTTTGCCCAGCAAAATGTCGGAGTTGTCAATTCTAAGGAAATACTTGATAAGTCGATTGAAGGTAAAAAGATAATGAATCGCCTTCAACAGAAAGAAAAGGAATATAAAACAAAGCTTGCTGCTATGGATGAAGAGATCCGTAAACTGAACACAAAGCTCAGCACACAGCGTTTGACCTTGACTGATGAAGCCATGGCCCAGCTCTCTTCTGACCTGGATAAAAAAAAGACGGAGCAGAAAAGATTTGCCGAAGACGCCCAGCGGGAAATGCAGGCATTAATGAATCGCCTTTTCCAGAGGCTACAGATTGAAGTGGTGCCCATCATCGAAGCAGTGGGGAAAGAGAAAAACCTGGTTGCCATCTTTGATCTGGAGAGAAGTGGTATGATCTATTTTAATCCGGCAATCAATATTACAGATGAAGTCATTCAAAAATACGATGCCTCAAAAGCAGGTAAATAATAGGTAGTTAATGGATATCGAAAAGATCCTGAAAATTCTTCCTCATCGGTATCCATTTCTTCTTGTTGATCGTGTTTTGGAGCTGAATGAGGGAAAAAACATTGTTGCGATAAAAAATGTGACATACAACGAGCCGTTTTTTCAAGGGCATTTTCCTGCCTATAGAGTAATGCCCGGGGTTTTGATCCTTGAGGCCCTAGCTCAGGCTGGTGGGATCCTGCTTCATTTTTCTCTTCCTGAATCAAAAACCCGGATCGTTTTATTAAGCAAGGTGGATAAAGCTAAATTTCGAAAGCCTGTTGTCCCTGGAGATCAACTGCGGTTTGAAGTTGATCTGTTAAAGTTGAAGTCAAGATTCGGACATGTGAAAGGCGTGGCCTATGTGGATGGAGATAAGGATGTAGAATGTGAGATCTTGGCGGCAATTTTGGATGTTGAGGATATGAATGAATGACCGATCAAGGTGTTTTTATTCATTCTACTGCCACGGTTCATAAAGACGCTGTATTTGATACAGGAGTTTATATCGGTCCTTATTCTTATATTGGCAATAAAGTATCGATCCATAAAAATACTCACATTGATGTTAATGTCACAATAGAAGGTCCGATAGAGATCGGCGCTGACTGTCATTTTACATCCCATTCAGTTATTGGAGGGGAACCCCAGGATGTGACAAGTCATGGAGAAGAGACACGTCTGGTCATTGGATGCAGGAATAAATTCAGAGAATTTATCACGGTTAACCGCGGGTCGGTCAACGGGGGCGGAATCACCACCATTGGAGACGACAATTATTTTATGGCTTATACCCATATTGGCCATGACTGTATAGTGGGAAATCAGACCATCTTTGCCAATGGAGCAACACTTGGGGGACATGTCGAGATCCATGATCACACCTATATAAGTGCCTTTTCCGGCATCCATCAATTTTGTAGAGTTGGGAAATATGCCTTCCTTGGCGGGTTTACTGTAATCACGCAGGATGTATTGCCTTTCTGCCGGGTCGCCGGCATGCGGCCGCCTCTTCTTTATGGATTGAATGCCATCGGTCTTCGGCGGACTGGTTTTTCCAGGGACAGGATTAAAGCGATCAAAAAAATGTTTACCCTCTTTTTCTTTTCTGACCTGAACACTTCGCAGGCTGTTGAACGGATAAAAATAGACTGCCCGCAAGGAGAGGATAGAGAAGAATTCCTTGGATTTATAGATTCATCCAAAAGAGGGTTTGTTAAAAAAGCTTTGGAAAAATGGGAAAAACCTATGGAATGATCGCCGGTTCAGGCCAGTTCCCCTTTTTTCTTCTCGAGGAGATGGCAAAACAGGGGGATCGGTGTGTAGTTGCCGGCATCAAGGGGGAAGCGGATCAGGCTATCGTAAAGGCAGCCGAAACATTCGAGGTGTTTTCTATAGCTCAGATCAAGGACATGATCGCCTTTTTCCATTCTTTTGATATCCGGGAAGCGTTTTTTGCCGGGAAGATCGAGCACAAGCAAATTTTCCGGAAGGACATATTCGATTCCGGCCTTCTTTTGAAGAGCTGGGTAGGGGACCGGAGTCCGGCAGCTCTGATCCAGACGGTAATCGATTTACTGGCGGAGAACGGAATCGAGATCATGGATCCTTCATCAATGCTTTTATCTGCAATCTGCAAGGAAGGCCTTCTTAGTAAAGCGGAACCACATGAGGCAATGATGAAAGATATTAAATTTGGCTGGATAAAGGCGAAACATCTGGCTGATCACGATATCGGACAGACGATCATTGTAAAAGACCTGGCTGTGGTCGCAGTAGAAGGGATGGAGGGTACGGATAAGACTATTCTGCGTGGCGGTAAACTTGCGGGAAAGGGAACAGTCGTTGTCAAGGTATGCCGAACCCACCAGGATAATCGGATCGACCTGCCTGCTGTAGGATTGACAACGATCCAGAATCTTGTGGATGCTGAAAGCAGCGCGCTGTGCATTGAGGCGGACTTAATGCCCTTTTTTCAAAAGAGTGAAGCCCTTGAGATCGCTAACAAACACGGTATTGTAATTCTGGCCAGTAAATAATGGAGTATTTGGAATGGATAAAATTAAAGTAGGTATCATCGGAGTCGGATATCTCGGCACGCAGCATGCCCGGATTTTGTCATATCTGGAGGTAGCGGATTTAAAAGGAGTTATGGATATTGACTTTAAAAAGGCAATGCAGATCGGCAACCGGCATAATGTTCCTTACTATGAAAAGTTTGAGGACATGTTGGATGAGATCGATGCTGCTATCGTAGCGACCCCCACATCCGAACACTTTGCTATCGCTCAAAAACTGGTGAACGCGGGCAAATCCGTTCTGGTTGAAAAGCCTATTACAGAAACAGTTGAAGAAGCTGAAAAACTTGTTGATCTTGCCAAAAAAAAAGGATCGATCCTGCAGGTTGGACATCTTGAACGGTTTAACCCGGCAGTGGAGGCCATCGAAAATCTGATCTCAGAACCTCGCTTTATTGAAGTCCAGCGTCTTGGTTCTTTTTCTGCAAGGTCTTTGGATATAGATGTGGTTCTTGATCTGATGATCCATGATCTCGATATAATTCTGGCTTTGATCAAGGATGATGTAAAAGTAATCCGTTCATCCGGGATCCATGTTCTTTCTGATAAGATCGATATCGCAAATGCTAGGGTGGAGTTCAAATCCGGTTGTGTAGCGACTCTGATCGCCAGCCGGGTTCATCAGGGAAAAGTAAGAAAACTCAGGATATTTGAACCGACATCTTATTATTCCATTGATTATATCGATCAGGAAGTGAAGATCTTTCCCCTGGATGGCCGTCAAACAGACGTAAAAACCCTTAAGATCAAAAAGGAAGAACCCCTTAAAAAAGAACTCCAGAATTTTTTTAAGTGCATTAAAAACGGACAGACGGGAAAGGTCAGCGGGGAAGAAGGATTGAGGGCTTTGAAACTGGCCTATCATGTGCTGAGTGAGGCTGAGCCAAAAACAACCCATCTCACTTGACCTGGATTATTCATAAAAACTGCCAACACCAACAATAGTTTTCTTGTCTAACGCTTTTTTTCTGTTGGTTGTTTGGTTTATGATCAAAGTCGTTTCTGCAAATAATTGAATTCCTTATGTTGGCATTTTTCACCCTTCGGGCAGGCCGATCTGCTTTGTTGCAGCGCATTCGCAGTATATGAATACGGCTTCATACGCTGCGCCGCGCATATCGACCTGTGAATAACCCAGGCGATCTGGATTATTCGTAAAACCAGACGATTGTTTTTCCCGGCTCTCTGTCATTCCCGTGTAAACGGGAATCCAGTGTGAGAAAAACGAGACAAACGAGTTGTTACAATACTTTGATCAGCTGATTACGTTTGGGAATATCTCCCGGTTCCATACCATTCATAATGGCGAATCTCGGCCAAATGTCTTTTTTGATCCGTGCCTGCTGAAAATAAGAGCGTAGAGTACTGCGGCCGTTGGCCCTGACGAGTCTGACCCTGAACGGCTTCCGGTTAAGGTATTTTGGGTTGGACAGGTTCTTGAAGGAGCCAATGATCGTCCCGAAATGAAAATCGTAATTTCCGTAGTTTTCACTTGTACTGAACGAATTGAAAGAATAGATATGAGCCTGCTTTCTTATATAAGAAGCCCTAATTTTCAGGTTTGACTGATCCTGCTGCGAGACCTCATAGAGCCTTTGATAGGAACGAAGCCCGTTGATGCTCATGCTGCTGTCGTTAAGGAATATCGCACCCTGAAGTTTAGAGGCCTGATTTTCTGCGTAATCACGGAGATCCTCAGTGCTTTCTTCAACCTTGAGGATCACTGCAGCGTTTTCATCCTTTGAGACAAGGATGACCTGAGAGCGCTGATTTTGAAGTTTCCAGCCGCCGGGGATGGCAAAAGAAAAACGCATATTTGGGTGATAGAATGTGTTCCCTTCCACAAATCCTTGCCTGGGATCCTCGCCGTAGACCACGTTTTTAATATGGTTGAGATAGTTGTTTTTGTTGACAGTGAGCTGCGTGTCCGTTTCTAACAGCATGCCATAGGTATCTCGGATCCTTTCAGTCGTCAGGGGGTGTGTGGACAGAAATCCGGGCAGACTGTGCCCTCCGCCGGAGAGGTCCCCCATTTTTTGTAGGGCATTAAAAAAGCCGATCATGTGCTCTGGATTGTAACCTCCGCTCCTTGAGTAAAGGACACCGGCGGTATCCGCCTCTCGTTCATCACTACGGCTGAATTTTAAAAACAGCAGTTGGATGCCGATGCCGGCAAGCCCTGAGATGTCTTTAAAGGTCTCACTAAGGGCGCTTCCTACAGCCAATCCCACCTGCACAAGAAGCATCTGGCTCATTTTTTTTACGCTGTGACGGTGATTGACGTGCCCCAGTTCATGTCCCAGGACAGTGGCCAGTTCTGCTTCAGTCTTGAACAGAGCGAGAATACCTCGAGTGACATAGATGTATCCACCGGGGGCAGCAAAGGCATTTATGACAGGAGTGTCAAGTACGGCAAAGTGATAGTTCAGGTGAGGACGGTGGGTGTGGGGGACGAGCTGCATTCCTACCCTTCTAATATAATCGTTCAAGGCGGGATCGTCATATACGCCGTATATAGCTCGCACCTGTTGGTCTGTCTGTCTTCCGAGATCGATCTCAGCAGCCTCTGAGTAAAGCATCAACTCCCGTTTGCCTGTGACAGGATTGATGGCGCATGAAACCGTAAGGGCCAGAAAGAGGAACAGGATGATTGTATGTTTTTTCAACATAGCGGAGTCTTCTTTTTTATACCGTTCAACAGTGAGAGTTATCCTTCCATTTTAAAAAAAGAATCCTCAAGGCCGGAGTTGTATTTGATCTCTGTGATCTCCATTGTCATGAATTCTTCTTCGTCCTGGTAGATCGTTATGGTGAAAGGAACTATAGTGCCTTCAACCTCTTTGTAATCGTACATGAAAGTTTCCGCTTCGACCTCTACTCCCATCTGGTTCATAGCCGTTGCTTTTGTCTTGTAAACCAGATAGGTTTCGGAATCCAGGTACATAGTGACTTCATACCCATCTGTAAAAGACAGTTTGATGATAATGTATTCCTTTTCGTCAATGGTTTCTTTTCCCTCATAAGAAAAAGTGATGCCGTGTTTTTCCGGATTAAGCAGCATGTCGTTCCCCATGGCCTGTCTTTTGAAGTCATCTGCAAACTGCTCAGGCATCTCTTCCGTGGCGCCGGTCTGGGGATTTGTCATCCATGCGATCTCTCCGTCATAAGCCTGAGTTATCACCATTCCCATAATCTCCATGTCCATGCGCATCATATTGGGTTCCTTCTGGTACATGGTCATGGATCCGCTCATGCCCATCTGGATCAACTCCATGGAAGCGCTGGTTGTTGTATCCTTGATCTTAGACAAAACGTCCCGTCCTCCCTGGGCTTTGATCCATTTTTCAATTATTTTCTTGACTTCTGCTTTTTTTGCCTGATCATCCTGCAAGACAGTGCTCAAAACCGGCGAAAATGCCAGGCTGATCAGAAAAATACCTGCGAACAAATAAGTAAGACGTCTTTTCATTTTTGTTCTCCTTGTGTAATGTTGATTTTATGATTCTAGAATTCCATATTCCATATGAATAGATTATAGTCCATGAAATAAAAAAGAGCAAAAAAATCTGGCCGCTTTAAGCCTGTAGCCTTCGAAACAAACCAAAAAAACTATCTATTTGAAATATTGTATTTTTTAAGTTTGTTGTAAAGTGTAGTGCGGGAAATATTCAGGATTCCGGCTGTTTTCCTCAGATTGCTGGAGGTTATTTTTAAGAGATGTACTATATATTCCTTTTCCAGTTCATCCAGTGTGGATAGTTTATCCCTGTCGATGAAAGGAATTATTTTATCACTTGTATTGACCTTTTGTAAATATTTCGGAAGATCAGAAATATCTAGGAAGTCTTTTTTTGCCACAAGAGAGGCGCTTTCAATGACATTTTTCAATTCTCTGATATTTCCGGGCCAGTTATATCTGAGAAAAAGTTTCTGAGTCCGGCTGGATATGCCTTTTATCTCATTAGAAAATTTGTTGCGGTAGTGATTCAAAAAATACCTGACAAGAAGAGGGACGTCCTCCTTCCGTTCCCGTAGAGGCGAAAGTTCGATCTCTACCTTGTTCAATCGATGAAAGAGATCCTCTCTGAATGTGCCATTGTCGACCATATCACGAAGCTTCCGGTTTGTTGATGCAATCACTTGGACATCAACCTTTATGAGTGTATTTGATCCCAATGGCCGGAATTGATGGGATTCCAGGACTCTTAACAGTTTGGACTGAATTGGCAGCGGAATCTCAGCCAATTCATCAAGGAAAATGATTCCATGATGAGCTTCTTCAAAAAGGCCTTTTTTGGTGATGTCTGCTCCGGTAAAAGCGCCCTTGGTGTATCCGAAGAGCTCAGATTCGAACAGATTGTCCGGAATGGAGGCGCAGTCACAGACAACTAGCTTGTTTTTTTTTGGCTGACTGAGTTCATGAATGGCTTGGGCAATCAATTCTTTTCCGCTTCCGGTTTCGCCTGTGATAAGAATGCTGGTGAAGTATTTCGCTATTTTTTCGATCAGGCTAAATATTTCCAGCATATAAGGACTTTTTCCTACGATCCCGTGAAAGACATATTTTTTTTCAAGTTTTTTTTCAAGTCGGTAGGTTTCTTTCCGAAGAGTTTTTTTGTCTACGATCTCTTTTAAAATTTTGTGGATGACAGGAAGATAAAGGGGTTTATCCAGGTAATCTTTGGCTCCAAGGTGAATGATCTCGATCATCTCTTCGGACGGCAATGTTTTTCCTACGATGATGACATCCATAAGGGCATCGAATTTTTTCAGTTCTGTCAGAATAAATTTGGCTTTTTCAGTGTCCCTGTCAACATCACAGAGGATAATGCTTATGTCTTTTTTTTTGATCGTAGCGAGCATGTCTTCATGGGTGTCGGTAAAATAGATATTATATTTATCCATCATGGATGAATGTTTGATAAGATCATAGAGGGACATATCCTTGTCAAGGATCAGCATATTCAGGCTGGTTTCCATAAGGTTTTACTCCTTTCTTATGTTATCAATTTGTATTGCCTTTGACAATCGGTTAAGCCTGCTACGGGTGTTTGTGCAGCTGAGAGGAATCACCCGGGCGTCCACGGATAAAACGTATGTGGATTCGGTCCTGTGATTCCTCTTCGATGCGCTCGATCGGATACTTGACCTGGGAAAGATATTTCACATGGGCCATAATATAGGTCAGTCCCTGCTCACAGAGAAAATCCAACCACTCTCCATGGGCGGTTTCGTCCATCAGTTCCGGTGTTTCCTCCACAAAAGTAAGTTTCCGTCTGTTGGTCAACATACTTTCACGGGAAGAACGTCTTTTGGCATAGAGGTTCAATCCATCATAAAGTTCAAGATAATTCATATGAGGCTGCCACCGTACAGCCCACCGGAAATAACGATCGTAGAAATTTTTATTGGATCTTTTGATCTTAGTTATGGTATTCATCTCTTTGACAATATAAGCGCGCAGTTCCAGCCCTTCTTTGACTTGTGCTTTATAGATCGGGAGAGAAAGACTTTTGTAATAGGCGAACCAGCCGCGCGGGATCCAATAGTCCCTGAACAGATAAGGCGAGTAGTTGGAAAATTGCTGTACCCATTCATGGGAGGGGTAACCGTGAAGGTTCAGATAGATATCAGGCAGCCATTTTTCATAAAGTTTCTTTCGGACCTTTGCTTCGGGAAGGATAGGCTTGGAAGCATTAACTTGATAACCTACATCAATACCGAGTGCTGTGTAACGTCCAGCATGAAGACTGTGGAAAGGAGTTATTTTTTGGAGAGAATAGGCCAGAGCGGCTCCGTCAGGATTTTCCATAGGATGGAGAATAAAATTAATTTTTTTCAGGTATTCCCGGACCTCTTTCCGGGTAGCAAGGCGTTCTGCAAATTTCAGGATGTAGTTAGTGGAGGAGACTTCATTGGCATGCTGTCTCCCACTGAGATAGAGAGTGGGTTTGAAGGTTATAAGTCTAGGCAGCGAAACATATTTCTTCATAGGGCGAAAAATCTCTAAAACCGGGACAGGCCGGCCTTCAAAGGATTGTCCTGCGGTGTAAGAATGGATACTATCGAAGGAGCTTAAATCCTGCACGAGTTTGAGGCAGTGTTCAGGGGATATAATCTCCGTTGTGGATACAATAGGCTTATTATACTTATCCGTATAAGGCACTGTTTTTTCATCCGGTGCTCCATTCCAGAAAATAGGAATGGTTTCTTCTTTTTCAAGATCTTTATGCTTCAATTGTAAGGTCACGTTTTTCAGTTTTGGAACGTTTAAAAAAGACGGGACAAGATTCTGAGCTTGGAGTTCCCTGTAGGAAGAAAGGATGTCGATAAGTTTGAGATACTCGATTTCTTTTTCGAACCCGATGTCAACATACAGGTTTTCCACTCTTTTCAGGTTTCCGTTGTAGACGAGACAGGGAACAGACATCTCCTTGGTCTCTATTTTGGGCAGAATGAATTTTTTACTCTGTTCTTTTTTGCCATATTCCTTCCATCTTATAAGGATCTGAGGAATCCTGGCCTGCCAGTCCTCAAATAATACTCTGACTCTGCCTTTTTTCCCCTCGGTGGAGGGATGAATCAAGGGAAGGATGTTCCCTGGTGCGGAATAGCGGGAAGTATCTTCCTTACTGTCTGAGTCCTTGAGTTCTACATGTGTTATCCCACGCAAGAAATCAAGCGTGTCGAAATAGATCTCATCATGGATGGATTCCAGACTGCTGATGATTTCTTCATCCAGGCCCAGTTTGTAATCAGGTTCACTGAACCATAATTCCACCTGTAGTCTTTTAAAGTAAGGCTGTTTATCGAATGTGGGTTTTCCGCCTGTAGTTTCGAGGATGTGGGCATAAACAGGAGGAAGTATCTCATCCTGAAAATAGTCCCAGAAAATTTCCAGGTCGCTTGGGACTGTCATCTCCATAACAGTTTCTGTTCCGCTTTTAATGCGGAGCCAACCCGTTGTCATCTTTATAGTTCCCCATTCTGGGAGAATGTTTAAATAGTAGGTTTCTCTTGTTGCCGGAGTAAAAGAATCGCTGAAAACAAGATTGTTATTCTCATTAAAGGCCTTAAGTTCATAAGTGGGGTTGGGATCTGATTTGATCTCAAATTCAATCTTGTCTAGAGGAATGCCGAGTTTTTCTGCAAAGATCTCGTCTACCGGATATAGTTCCTGGAACCAGCGGTGTGCTTCGGTATAAAACCTTTTTGCTTTAAAAAAATCATTTTTTTCCTCCGCAAATCGAATCTCAATACGCCGGATGCCTCTTTCCCTGAGAGCAGGAAGGACCCGTTCAATGAGCCAGAAAAAGCCCTGCTTATAGGATGAAAGAACCTCGATGTCGAATTTTTTAATCCCATTCTTTAAGAGGTGATTGCGGATCTCGTCTGAGAGTTTTTGCCTAACCGCAGGGGATTCGCTCACACCAATACTGATATTCAGGGGGGATTTGGCTTTTTTAAACGTGTAGATCCGGTCGCTGATCAGATTCATCACATCATCACCTTCCCAGGGAAATTCTTCATTTTTTCGGAAGATCGTTTTGCTGTCCCGGATGGAAGCTGCTTTGACCTGAGAGGATCTGATCTTTAGAGATGCCTGAAGTGTATCTGCCAGCCAGTCGGAGAAAGCTGCGTTTTTTTTAGATGTATGGACATAAACCCTCATGTATTCGATATCTTTTTCTTTAAGGCTTTCTATGAGCTTGTCCATTTCCAGTTTAAAAAAGGCTTCGGCCATACCGTTTTTACCATCGAAAAAATCTTTGAGCGATGCTGTGATATTGGTTATCTCCAGAGCGCCGTCCTGGATGTGGTTGAAAAAGGGGAAGATCCGGCTGACATAGACAAGGATTTTTTCCAATCCTTCCTGGTCAGCTCCTAGGACTGCCAGAGCTGTTGATTTGTTAAAAGCCTTGGGAACTGTTTTTACCATCCCCCATCCATTTTCAAGAGGAGGGACCTTGAGCTTTCCGGTTTTGATAAGCATTTTTGTAAGATGTCCCTGTCCTATGAGTATAGGCGAAATAAGCTTATCCGGGTTCTTGATGCTGTCCATGATCCGAACGATAGGAAATGAGGCTCCTGTTGTGTGAAGAACCAGACGTGATGTTAGGTCCACGCATTGAGGAGAGACCGAGCTTCTTGAAAGTATAACAGATGTTTTCAAGCTGTCTGTTATCCCATCTTTATCTGTGTCTGAATATATCCCTTTGGGGGTGAAAACAGTCTGCAGATCAAAGAGGTTTTCTGGGATTTTTAGTTTGGAAACGGATTTGTAGGATGGAGTCAGCATGCGTTTGGGTGTACCCACACGTCGGATGGAAATGTGGAAAGACTTGTCTTGAGACTGCAGTTCAAGGATGATCTTCGCACATCCTGGATAAGTCAGCATACCTGTGTTTTTTCCTTTGTGATGCTGTCGTATCAGTTGCTCTACAGCATTTATGGCGTTTTCCAGATCATCTGTGCTTGAGAAGGAAACCGAGATGGTTAATTCCTTGATCTCGCCGTTGTTGAATTTTAACCGTTTAAGGGATTCATGAGGGGTCTGAAAGTCAGGAAATTCGTACAGAGCGCGTGTGATCGCGAACTGTATACTGTCAGTTCCTGGCTTATTAAAGAAATCCTTGATATCTTTTTCGACCTTGAAATATGTGGCGCCTGAATCCCGTCCCAGAATATCCCAGAGATAGGGCCAGCGGAGAAAAAATGCCCGGCCGGTTTTCAGAAGAGCCTGCTGTGAACCTGCCTGCAAAATGATCCCGGATCTTTGCCCACTAGAAAATATCTGAACGATCCCCTGGTGTTTGGTCAGGGAAGGGAAGGAATCTTGTTTTCCCAGTCCCTGCTGTCTGATGACGTGAAGGCGGTTTCCAATTAAAATGGCATTGCTTAGGGCTGCCATGTTTTTGACTTGGGATTCCTTTAGAACAAGAGAAAAATCAATAGCCAGACTTTCAAGATTTGCTCGTGCTGCAATATCAGCAGCAAGGGCGATTTCTTCTGGAGTGGAAATATCGGGGATAATGATAGATAGATCGAACGAATCGGCCAGGTCATCAAGATCACTGTCCTGAAGGCCTTTTCCGAGTAAAAATAGATGTGAAAGGCTGGTGATTTTTCCACCCAGTGCCGGTAACGTCAAAGCCAGAAATATAAGGACAATACCTGTAAACTTTTTCATATGGACTCCTTGCAGCTTAGGCAATCTCGACCCGTGAATAATCCAGGGTAAATAATCCAAAATTGATTATAGTAAATATAATATGGAAAGGCTAGATGAGGGAATGAGAATTGACTTGTTCAGACGGGGATGCTATAAATGACCATTCTTTATTTAAAACATATTATTAGGTCAAAATGAAAAAAAATGTTTATGTCTACCACACAAATATCCTGGAAGACGTCGGTAAAACTCCGCTGATAAGGCTGAATAGGATTACGGCCGGTGTTGATGCTGCAATATATGCGAAGCTGGAATACAAGAATCCCATGGGCAGTGTCAAGGATCGTGTTGCAAAATACATGGTGGAAAAAGCGGAAAGGGAAGGAAAGATCAAACCTGGAGACACCATCATCGACAATTCTTCAGGGAACACCGCTCTGGGATTAGCGATGGTTTGTGCTATAAAAGGGTACAATCTTAAAATTGTTGTGCGCGATAGCCTCAGTTCCGAGAAGATCAAATTTCTCAAATCGCTGAATGTTGAGATGGTTATGGTAGACAGTACACTTCCTCCGGATTCTCCGGAAAGTTATAACAATATTACCCCCCGTCTGGCAGAAAGTATGCCCGGGACCTATTTCCTTGATCAGCATAATAACAGAGACAACAATGAAGCACATTATCGCAGCACAGGGCCGGAGATCTGGGAGCAGATGGAGGGAAGGATCGATTATTTTGTGGCCGGGATCGGCACAGGGGGAACTATCTGCGGTGTGTCCCAGTATCTGAAGGAAAAAGATCCCAACATCAAGGTGGTCGCCGTAGATCCCCTAGGATCTATTTTTTATGATTATTTTCATTCAAAAACTCTGATCAAGCCTTCCCGTTATGTATTGGAAGGGCTGGGGGATGAATTTCTCATCGGGTGTGTGGATTTCAGCCTGATCGATGATTTTTACCGTATTACGGACAAAGAGGCCTTTCTTAAAACTCGTGAACTGGCTGATAGGGAGGCCATTCTTGCTGGTGGGTCCAGTGGTGCAGCGATCTGGGCCGTCCTTAAACTGGCAAAAGAGATCCAAAAACCTGCCCGTATCGTAACCATCTTTCCTGACTCAGCCAACCGCTACCTCAGTACGATATATAATGATGATTGGCTTAAAAAAAACGGCTATCTCTAAGTCGCGATAATAAAAATAGGATTCAAGGATTCGAGGATTCTAGGGTTCGAGTGAAAAGAAAATACATAAGAGTTTAGTTCAAAGCACTTGAATCCTTGACCCCTTAATTCCTAGAACCCTTTTTTTCAATAGATCGGCCTGCCCGGAGGGTAAAAAGCTGCCGATTGGGAATTAAAAAAATCCTGATGAATGTTTTGATCATGATCGTGACAAGAAGCTTGGATAAATGCCTGAGGCGGTGAAGTATGTCAGGAGTATCGGCAGATTTTTATAAATCACCTATGACAGGTAGACGCGTTGGACTCTCTTATTAATGGAAGTAAAAATATCATACGGAATGGTGCCGCCGATCCTTGCGATGTCTGCTGCTGTGATTTTCTCTTTTCCCTGTTTCCCGATGAGCAAGGCCACATCGTCCACATGGACGTTAGAGATACGGGAAATGTCCACCATAATCTGATCCATAGTTACGGTTCCCAGTATCCCGGCTTTCTGCCCTCTGATAAGGACGTGCCCTTTATTTGAAAGGAATCGGGGATAACCATCCCCATAACCCACCGGGAGTGTGGCAACCGTCATTTCGCGCTGGGTCCTGTATGTCCGCCCATAGCTTAAAGTTCTTCCGGGAGGAATTTTTTTGATAAAAGCGATCTTTGTTTTCAGAGAAAGAACAGGTTTAATCTGATCGAAATCAAGAATAAATTCGGTAGGTTGGACTCCATAGATAGAAGCCCCTGGCCTGACCATATTGAAATAGGAATGAGGTAGGTTAAAGATTCCGGCGGTATTAGAGATGTGCTTGAAGGGGATGGGAAGATCCTTGATCTTTTTCAGTAGAGTGCTGAACCATTCCAACTGCTTTAGAGAAAAAGACAGATCTTCCTCGTCCGATGTGGAAAAATGAGAGCATACTCCTTCAACCATGATATTGGGATTTTGATACACCTTCCGTATGAATTCGTCCGCCCGGGCATGCCAGACACCGATCCGGCCCATGCCGGTATCTATTTTTATGTGGACTTTGGCCCGGGTACCGCGTTTTTCTGCAGTTTCAGCCAGGGAGTTGACGGTTTCCCATGAACAGACCACAGTGGAAAGGTCGTGTTGGAGAAATTCGTCCGATTGGCCGCTTGTCCCTGCGCTCAGCACCACAATGGGGATTTCGGGAAATTCATCTCGAAGCTCGATCCCCTCGAATAAGCTGGAAATCCCAAGAGCCTCAACACCGAGAGCGATTGCTTCTTTAGAGACCTCAACTGCTCCGTGGCCGTAAGCATTGCATTTCACCACAGCCATTATGCCGATATCCGGGCGGATCTTTTTCCGGAGGTGCCGGATATTGCTGCGGAGGGCGGTCAGGTCGATTTCTGCCCATGTCTTGAGCAGTCTGTATGTGTAGGACGATTCACGCTTATCTGTCTTTACAACGATCTGTTTTTTGAGTATCAAATCCATTCCTCCTGAAATTTATAAAAATCAGTATCCATTCTCATTATAAACGATTTTGAGGAAAAAAGAGAAAGACCGACCTGAAATAAACTTGATTTGGAAATTTGACATTTGCCGTTGTTTCGGCTAAATTATGGGATTATAGTGCCGGAACAGATGCACTATATATAGTATAGGAAAATCAGTAAGGTTACATATATAGTTTTTTTTCTTGACATTTAACGAAAAACCCTTTATATTCTAATACAAATATTAGCAAAGTCAGCAAAATGAATAGACATATGTCAAAATTTATTATGCGTTTTATTGCGCTGTTTGCGGCTCTGTTTCTGCTTGGCGGCCAACCGTCTGAATTCGGTCAGGAGAATTCTTTATTCTACGGTTATCTCATAGAAAAACCAATTATCCGTGTGGGACTGGGAATAAATCTCGATGACATCAAAGTCTCTTCTTCCTCCGGAATGAGGGTCTATGAGATCAAAGACGGCTATAAACTGATCGCAGGTGATGTGGATGAATTCTTTTTCACCGGTGATTCCTTGACACGAGAAAGTACCGTTTTTTATATTATTCCCAACAGTCGTCAGAGTTTTCTGTCCTACAATGGCCGGGATTACCATGGGATCTTTATTTTAAAACCAAGCCCCAAAGGTGTAGTGCTGGTCAATCTCTTGAATCTGGAGAAGTATCTGAAGTCTGTAGTCCCAAGTGAGCTGTCTCCCTATTCTTTTCATGAGCTGGATGCTCATAAAGCGCAGGCAGTTGCAGCACGGACATACGCTATTAAAAACATGGGGCTGAAGGACGATCTGGGTTTTGATCTTTTTGATACGCCAAAACATCAGTTTTATAAAGGAATTAATGCGGAACATCCATTAAGTTCTCATGCTGTCGATTCCACACGGGGAGAGGTTATTCTTTATAACGAAAAGCTGATTAATGCACTCTATACAAGCTCATGTGGTGGAAAAACAGAGCATGTGGAAAATATTTTCCAGGGGCCTGTGCTTCCTTACTTGAGAAGCGCGGTATGCGATTTTGAAAAACAGAAGGAATGGACGCTGAACAGTAACAATACTATGCTGCCTGTTTATATCAACGGCAGGAATATATCAGAAGAGATCGCGACTCTTATAAGCCTGGATGTCTTAGAAAAAGCTGGTGATTCTGCCTATTATATAGCAGAGGCATCGCAGGAGGAGGTATTGTCCTGGGCCTGGAATGTGAGGTCGCAAATAGGGAAGCCGGAAGTAAAATTAGAATTTAATGGGGAACAGGTTGATTTTCCTTCATTAGGAAATTTGATCATCACTGCTTTTGACTGGGAAGAAAATGTTGAAAACCTGTTCCAGGAAAGTGAAAAGGAATATCTTTTAAAGGATATCCCAGATCTCAGTGATGCGGAAAAAGATCCTTTGGCCTATTTGATCCGCAATGACATTTTTCCTTCTCAGAATGAAATGCTCGATCTTCATAGGCCGCTTATTCGAGGCGAGGTTATATGCTATTTATATAAAGCTCTGGAAAATTTCAAGCCCGTTTACTGTTTTGGGGAGTTTCAGCGCGTTGAGCAGGATAAGATATTCATCCAAAATTATGGCAAAGATAAAGAACTCAAATTTTCTTCTGAAACATTCCTGATGAAGAAACAGGATGGAGGGAGTTCTTTTATTGCTCAGGCTTTTCTTCTGGAAGGCGAAAAGATCCGCTGGATCGAACAGGATGGAGCCGTCCGTCTGCTTGAGTTCAATTATTTTCCTCAGATAAATGTGTTTGACCGTAATTTGGCCTTTCGCAGTTGGCAAGTCCGTCGATCTATGCAGCAGATGGAACAACGGATCAACAAATATTATCCAATAGGTAAACTTATCGATATCGTTCCCCTGTTACACGGTGAATCAAGAAGGGTTATTGAACTTTCCATCAAGGGAGAGGAAGGGACAGCTGTTGTCCGGGGGTTGAAGATCCAAAAGGTTCTGGGCTTGAGGGATACACTTTTTGTCATTGACCGCGAAAAAGATAATAACGGGAACATTTCATATTTTGTTATTAACGGCCGTGGCTGGGGGCATGGTGTAGGCCTCTGCCAGATCGGTGCCTATGGAATGGCTCAAGCCGGTGCGGATTATAAAGAGATATTAAAAAAGTACTATCACGGTATTGAAATAAATAAGATCTACTGATTCTTTTTGCCTTTTTCCACAGGATTCTTTAAAATACCAGATCGTTCTTTAAAGTTACGATTTAATGAGTAGCCGAAAAAAACCTATCAAACTCGGAGCTGCTCTAATCCCGGTCATTTTCCTTATCCTCGCACTTTCTGTAACCATCATTGTCTTTAAGGAGGATCCTCACATTCCGCTGATCCTGGCTGCGACAGTGGCGGCTATCGTTGCCGTTGTCCATAAACATTCCTGGAAAGAGATCCAGGACGGCATGGTTCACGGAATTTCCCTGGCCATGGGGGCGATCATGATCCTTATGGTTGTGGGTCTATTGATCGGAACCTGGATCTCAGGAGGGATTGTCCCTTCCATGATCTTTTACGGGTTAAAAATTCTGTCTCCCGGTATTTTCCTGGTTGCCACGTTAATCATCTGTTCTATTGTTTCTCTGGGGACAGGTTCATCCTGGTCCACAGCAGGCACAGTCGGGGTCGCTCTCATCGGAGTGGGGCAGGGCCTGGGAATTCCTGTAGCCATGGTTGCTGGAGCGATTGTATCCGGCGCCTATTTTGGCGACAAGCTGTCTCCCCTTTCAGACACGACAAACCTGGCTCCTGCCGTAGCAGGAACGGATCTGTTCTCTCATATTCGGCATATGGTTTATACGACAGTGCCGGGGTATGTTCTCTCCGTTATTTTATACGGGATTATTGGGATGCGTTTTTCAGGGGGTTCTATGGAATCGGGCAGGATTGACACGATCGTAACCACACTGAGTTCCAATTTTACTATTCATCCTATTCTCCTGCTGCCTCCTCTGCTGGTCATTGTTATGGTTGTGAAAAAAATTCCTCCGTTGCCCGCAATTCTGGGAGGAACATTTTTAGGCGGATTTTTTGGAATGGTAATGCAGGGCAGGTCTCTGGCTGATGTGATCATTGCAGCAAAATCCGGTTTTGTATCAAAGACGGGTGTGATTATTGTGGATGATCTTCTGACCCGCGGAGGGCTGGACAGCATGATGAACACAGTTGCTCTGATCATGTGCGCCCTTTGCTTCGGTGGTGTGATGGAAAAGACCGGAATGCTCAAGATTCTGGCCTTTTCACTGCTGAAGCGTGTGAAGAGGACCGGTTCCCTTGTAGCGACCACGATATTCAGCTGTATCGGTATGAACATCATTGGTTCTGACCAGTATATGGCCATTGTCATACCGGGACGTATGTATAAAAATTCTTTTGAAGAACATGGGCTCCATCCCAAGAATCTTTCACGGGTGTTGGAGGATTCCGGCACCTTGACTTCTCCTCTCATCCCGTGGAACAGCTGTGGAGCATTTATGGGAGCCACACTCGGAGTTAGTCCGCTTCTCTATCTTCCCTTTGCCTTCCTGAACCTGGCCAATCCATTGGTCTCACTTTTTTATGGATACACAGGGATCACCATGGAGAAATTGCCGCAGGATGAGAAGACAAAGGATAGTCAATCCTGATAGTTCTTTCAGCCCAAATATCCTTCCAAGTCTTGCTTACAAGAAGCACTCTTGTTATAATCCATTTTCCGAAAAAAATAGGTTTTTATAATGGTATACGGGATTGGGATCGACATGATCGAAGTGACGCGGATCGAGAAGCAGGTTTCTGCCGGCCCTCGATTTGTGGAGAGGATTTTCACCTCCCGTGAAGTCGACTACTGTGAGCGTAAAAAGAACAAGGCTCAGAATTATGCAGCCCGCTTTGCGGCCAAAGAGGCATTTCTCAAGGCCGTGGGTACAGGGTGGAGGAAGGGACTAGCCTTTAAGGAGATCTAGGTCATTAATGATGAATTGGGAAAGCCGGAGATCGTGCTGTATGGAAAGGAGAAAAAATTTGCCGAAGAGCTAA
>CBDVEQ010000027.1:0-18463 GCA_965373045.1 uncultured bacterium
AGATTGATCTTATTTTTTCTTATTTTTTCTGTTTTAACAATCTTCTTTGTCTATGCCCAGGAAATAAAAACTAAACAACAAAATGGGGTAATTATCGTTCATAATCCTAAAAAGCCTGTGCAGCTTCCAGGAATACTTTCAGAATTGATTTTAACTGAAGATCTCCGCATCGGCATAGAAAGCGGTGATGAAAATTATATGTTTTCTTCAATAAACTCGGTTCAAGTGGATAAAGACGAAGACATCATAGTCTTTGATGGGAAAGAAGTTTGTATAAAGGTCTTTAATAAGAATGGTAGGTATCTTAGAAAAATCGGCAAGAAAGGCCAAGGTCCAAAAGAGATTCAATCACCGTCAAGAATCCATTTGGCCGGAGGAAAATACATCACGATAATGGATCGAGGGAATAACCGGTTCTCGTACTACTCCAAAGATGGAGAATGCATCAAAGAAATCCGTACTGGAAAATATCGACCATTTAAGGCTTTGGCTGATTCCAGAGGAAATATTTATGGATATGTCCTGATCTTAGGAGATAAGGTAACAGTTGATTTGATCAAATTCGATCAAGATTTCAAGCCCATAATGACAATTATATCAATAGAAATGCCTAAGATACCACCCCCTCCGGATTTAATGGAGCTTCTTCCTTTTCAAGTGATTGAAAAAGACTCCTTAATTTGGGCCAGAACTTATAAATATGAATTGAATATTCTTAACAGGGATGGAAAATTGGTAAAGCGAATTTTAAAGGATTATGATCCTATAAAAATAACTAAAGAAAATTTAGTACGAGAGTATAAAAGGAGATACCCGGACCGGACTTTGCCTACCCAAGTTATTAAAATTCCTGCTCATTGGCCTAAGTATTACCCTATTTTCTATTATTTCCTATGTGATGATGAAGGAAGGATATATGTTCGTACCTATGAAAGAGACAAGCATGATAATATCTATTATGATGTATTCGATTCACAGGGAAGATATTTCGCGAAGTTTTCTCATCCTGATAATGAAATGATAACTGTAATAAAGAATAAAAAGGCATATTGCATAATCAAAGCAAACGAACAAGGAATACCATTGATCAAACGCTACACAATGGAATGGAAATAATCCAGTATCAAGAAAACTCACTCAAACAGAGATTGATGAATTTAAACCAAAGAAGCCAAACTCAAGATATGTGATTGATATACCAAAAAATGTGCCCTATATTGCTGACTTGTTTATCTTAGATAATGATTATTTACTAGTAGTAACATTTGAGAGTAGAGATGAAGATGAATTTTTATTAGGAGATGTGTTTGATAAGAAGGGAATCTATAGAGCATGTGTACAAATCCCAAAGTATTATAGATGGAATTTCCTCTTGGCACCAAGCAAAAGCGGAGCTATCTATAAAAACGGATATTTTTATACTATTGAATCTGACAAGTATGAAGAAAATTTCTGGATGAAACGGTATATAATAAAAACAAACATTTGATTTCCAAGACAAGAAGGATATAACAGATAAAATAATAACTGTTTTTGTTCTTGAAAGAAATGGAAGCTTTAGGAGCAATATTAATAATAATTGGGTTCCTTTTTGGCAGTTTTTTAGATGTGGCGATATTGTCTACTCCTGGCGCATTTATTCGCTGGATGATTTCAGGAAGGAAAAATTCGTTTAAGGAATTCTACAAAAAACGGTTATTTATGAATTACTTTTTGGGATTAACAACAGTATTAGTTTTGTATATTGTCATCATCTTATTTGTAAAGTTATTTACGTAAAAAGGCCTACAAGAATCACGGCTATTATATATTTTTTCATTCCTAAAAATTGTATTGTAGTATCTCATATTTTACGTTATCAGCTTCAGACTCTATTATATTTATTATATATAGAGTTTCAGTATCTTTTAGGAAGTCACTCTGGCAGTAAACTCCAGATAATCGCGGTTTTAAGAGAGTTCATTTTTCCAGGCCCATTTTTTTCAGCAGTGCTATAAATCTTGGGTCTGAGCGAATGCTGTCAAGAATTGGGAGTACTTTGAGAGATGACATCCAATGGTCGCGTTCATCATAAGCCTTTTCTAACCATTCGAATGCCTGATCTTTCTGGCCAAGGCCCACATAAATTAATGATATACACAAAGGTGAGACATAACTGTGCTTTGATAGCTCAATCACCTCGTTGAGTATCTTCTTTGCTTCATCTTTCTTTCCCGAAAGCGAATATATAACTCCGAGAAACACAGTTATTAGTGAATCATCGTCACCCGAAAGGGTTTGCGCCTTTTGAAGCTCAGCGATTGCTTCATCATACATTTCCTTTCCTGTATACGCCAGCCCGAGAAAAAGATGAGCCACAATATAGTTTGGGTCCATTTCGAGAGCCTTCTGGAATTCCTCAATTGCCTGATCGTACTGACGCGCACTAATGAAATTAATCCCTAAATCCGCACCTATTATGGGCGAGAGAGGATCAAGCTCCTGAGCTTGTTTATTCTCTGCGATGGACTCATCGTGCCTCCCCCTTGCCCCTAAATATCCAGCATACCACTGATGAGCTGTTGCATAGCTTGGGTTGAGCTCAATAGCTCGCCTGTATTCTCTCTCTGCACCTTTCCAGTCCCAATCGTAATTCTCTTTAACCATTGCTAGCGAGTTATGAGCTTCGGCGAGAGTTTCATCCATTTCCAGTGCTTTTTCTGCTGCTGCCTTTGCTTTTGGGAAAGCTTCTTTGGGAGGGAGATAATCATAGTACCCAAGGAGATTGTAATAGTCAGCAATTCCTGTATAAGCCAAAGCATAGGCCGGATCTTTTTCAATTGCCTCTTGGAAGTACTCTAAGCTTTTCTGATATCCCTCTTCTGTTCTTTTGTTCCAGAAATAACGGCCTTTCAAATATAAGTTATATGCTTCAAGATTTTCGGTATAGCGCTTGACTAATAAAGCTTTTTCCTTGTCTATAAGCTCGATTCTTAGCGCTTCAGTAATTGCTTTTGAGATTTCATCCTGGATGTCAAAAATACTTGCAAGTTTTCGATCATAAGTTTCAGCCCAGAGGTGAAAACCGTCTTCCATATTGATCAGCTGAGCGTTAATACGGATTTTGTCCTTTTCTTTTTGGATACTTCCTTCAAGCACTGTTGCCACACTTAACTCTTGACCAATTTCTTTGATATCTTTATCTGAATTTTTATATCGCATCACTGAAGTCCTGGAAATCACTTTTAATTCATTGATTCCGGAGAGTTTTGTAATGATATCATCGGTCATCCCATCACAGAAATATTCTTGATCTTTCTGTGGACTTAAATCTGCAAACGGGAGCACAGCAATAGAGTCTTTCCATTTTGGCATACTGATTGTTTCTGCTTTAGGCTTTTCTGTTTTCAGAATTCGGCCAAAAAATAAATATCCAGCTACTATGATTATGCCAAACAAAATAATGATTCCCGGAATTACAAAAGATTGAAAACGCTTTTTTGGGATTTCTGCTTCAGGTTTTTTCTTAGGAAAAACCTCCTCTGTAGCGGGTATCTCTATCTCATTTAATTCAGAAAGAAGCTCCTTTGTCCCTTGGTACCTCTTCTCCTTTTCTTTCTCCATGCACTTAAGGATCAAACGGCTGAGATCATCAGGAATTTGAGCATTGATTTTTCGGGGGTCCGGAGGTTCTTCGCTCTTGTGTTTCATGGCTATGCTTAAGGATGTTTCTCCTTCAAACGGCACCCTGCCAGTTGCCATCTCAAAAATAATTATTCCCAGAGAATAAATGTCAGAGCGTTGGTCAGTCTTCTTCCCCTCCACTTGCTCCGGAGACATGTACTCTGGTGTTCCGATCATCATTCCTTCTCTTGTTATATTCTTTGCCTTAAGGGAGCGGGCTATGCCGAAATCCATGATTCGGACATTTCCTTCCCTGTCTATCATGATGTTGCTGGGTTTCAAATCACGATGTACGACTCCTTTTCTGTGAGCCTCGGCAAGTCCTTCGCAGACTTGTTTGGCTATACTGACAGTTTTTTCTACAGGTATTTTCCCTATTCTTTTTATCAAGCTTCTTAAATCTTCACCAGTGACATATTCCATGGTGATGTATGGCGTTCCTTCTTCTTCATTGAAGTCATACATCCTGCAGACATTCCTGTGAGATATTTCCCGGGCAAGTTTCAGCTCATTTCGGAAGCGTTCGATAGTTTTCTTCTCAGCAGCGATTTCAGGTTTTATAAGTTTGAGTGCTACTTCTTCATTTATCTTCTTATCCTCAACCCTGTAGACCTCGCCCATACCGCCTTTCCCAAGCTCTTCGATGATTTCGTATCTTCCCGCAAATGTAGTCCCTCTGGTTAATTCTTTAATGGGTATTTCTAAAGTCTTAGTATGGGAGACAGAGATTTTCTCTGGAGAGAGAAGAGGGGTAGCACAATTACTGCAAAAACTTGCTGTATCTGTATTCTCTGAATGACACTTAGGACATTTATTACCCATTATTGTCCCTTCTGTTAAACATAAGAATTTGCTAAATTTAGGCCCTTTTATCTCCTATACTGCCAATACTATATAGAAGAATCATATCCTGTCAATAAGGAATCCTCTAGCCTGAATTATGGTCTACACAGACTATCTCTCCCTTTAGAAATATTCGCCGGCAAAAGACTGGCCCACGGTTCTCAACGGGAATCAGACTCCCCATCATCGATTCATATCTGGATTATCAATGCGGATGATTATACTGCAGCAGCTTCTTTTGCTTTTTTGGCCCTTGTTTGAAAAATGACTGCTGCTGCTGTTATGAGAAGGGAAAGAGCGGCCAGGAAGAGAAACGTCATTTCATACGATCCGGTTTTATCCCTGATCAGGCCGGACAGATAGGGGCCGAAAAACATGCCCATCCCCGAAACCATCCCAAGGATGCCAAATCCTACACCCAGATCCTTTGGTGGCAGATTTTTGGAGAGATAGGAAAAAACGGGTGTGGGGACTAACGCCACGGCTACAGCCATAACGGCCATTGGAGGTATAAAACTCGTCGCCCTGGAAACAAAAACAAGCGAAAAAGCCAGAATGGATCCCCCTACTCCTATAAAAATGCCGTTGCAGTTGAATTTATCGATCAAACGGCCGATGATCGGGCTTAAGACTAAAGAACCCCACATGAGCAGACTCGTGAGAAAACCCGCATGCCCGATGGTTTCTCCTTTGGAAATGAAAAAATCAGGCGCAAATGTCGAAAAAGATATGACCGCGGCATTAAACAAAAGCCAGCTCAAAGCGGCCATCCAAACTAGACCGGCGATGTACAAGACATTAGAGAATATGTTTTTTCCTTCCTGCTTGTTTGGAGCTTCTTTCTGCGGCAAATTCGGTGCAGATTTAAAAAGAAAAAGAAATACCACGAGCCCTAAAAGGCTT
Source organism: uncultured bacterium (assembly GCA_965373045.1). Classification (GTDB taxonomy): domain Bacteria; phylum Acidobacteriota; class Aminicenantia; order Aminicenantales; family Aminicenantaceae; genus DAOVDI01. The sequence continues at coordinate 5,410 of CBDVEQ010000027.1, forward strand.
ATGGCCGTTGTGATGAACACCGGCATTCTCCAGCCCGCTTGTGCTCCCAATTTACCGAAAGTCGAAAAACAGATGATCGAACCAACGGGCATCGCCGTATTGTAGATGCCCATCGCCGAACCCACTTCACGGCCATGGAACCATTGAGAAAGGATTTTTGCAGCCACAATGGTCAGGGTTACAGCACCAGCTCCGGCAACAGTTCTACCAAGCCCGGCCAGAACAAATGTGCGGCTTAATGCAAAAGTCAGCATCCCGGCAATGACGAGGGAAAGCGAGAAAAGGCCGACCTTATAAGTTCCCCACCTATCGGAGAGAAGGCCTGCCAGAATCGCTAAAAAAATGGACGGCAGCGTGAAAAGGCTCATTAGAAGCCCGGCCTGGGCGTGGGACAGTTTAAAATTCGCGATAATCGCAGGAAGGATGGGGGGCAAAAACTGCAGCGTGAAGGCAAACACCAGCATGCAGATGTAGACCATAACCAAGATCACCCAGCGGTATTTGGTATTTGATTGATTTATTCCTGCCATGCTAAGAAAATTTTCGTATTTAGCCGAGTTTATTCACAAAAAATCTATAGCATTAAGTCTGATTATAAGCTGCTTTAGGAATTAATTTATGAATGCTTTAATATATTTTAAATTTAAGAGACGCGACCAAGCTTCATAGTTAATTTTCATGTTAACTTCTGATGATAACTGATCTAAACAAATCTTAAGCTTTTCTGAATTAGTTAGAATATCTTCCCTTTTTTGTGATTTCTTAATCCAGATAAAATCTTCATAGAATATATTTTTCAGCATTTTTTCTCTGACATCTGATTTTGCAATTGGAAGATTGGTTTCCGGTGCAGATAAGAACATCAAGGCAATGCGCATAAAGTCAGTACAGGTTTCGTGTTTTTGAATAGCTTCTCCTTTCCATTCTTTTAGCCCTTTTTCCCGAATCTCCTGAGTCCAGTCCAGAATTTTAGGAACCCAATAATCAAAAGTTAAGCTGATTTTCTTATAAAGCGAAGGCATTTCTTCCGCATATGTAAAAAATCCTATCTTTTTAGCGGAAACCATAATTATTTCCGCAAAATCCTGAGGCAGCTCATCAGGTTCAAAATTTACCTTATGACCGGCGTGGAATATTCTGCATATATCGGCAATTTGCAAGAAGATTTTTTTGGTTTCATTTTGCCTCTCTTTGGGCATAGCTTTCACTGTTCGTAAAGTGATGTTGGTACAACTTTTATCGTTTTCTCTGGCTTTGTAATATGTTTCCCAAAGCTCTTTCATCATTTCAAAAGTCCATAGCAAATCAGACGGATTTGCCATTTTATTAAAAAACTGACTGAACTTATTTGCTGCATATTTCCAATCCGAGACATTTTCTGCCGTTTCTTTAACTTCTGTGACATTGTCTGTAATCGCCTTAATAAATGCAGGATCGATTTTATTCATTTTTCCTCCTTCTTTGTCAATCCAAAAAAATTCTATATGAAAAAAATAATAGATACAACTAGGAATAAAATACAGACGGAAACATCAAGATAAGCAGTCCGATACAAGAGAAAATATGTTTCGATCACCTTAAAAATTATAAAAAAACACGCTTGAAATCCGTGTGAAATAATTATATGATAGCCGAAATTAACATTGTTTTTGCAAAAAAGCAAAAAAATGGAGGAGGCAAAATGAAAAAAAGTCTTATTTTTGCAGTGCTTGTTTTATGTATTGTTCCCATGACATTCGGTCAAATTGTGACCAATGGAAACCAGAGTGTCCAGTATATCCGTATGATGTCACGCAACGCATCCACGGATATCGATGCCGTCTACTTCAATCCTGCGGGTTTGACCCAGATGAAAAACGGCTTTCATCTAGCCCTGCACAATCAAACGATCTTCCAGAAAAAGACCGTTGAGAACAGCTATCCCCTGCTCAATGAAGCGACCTATGTCGGGGATGTAAACGTCCCGATATTCCCCAATATCTACGCGGTTTATAAAAAAGACAAGCTCGCCTTGTTCTTTGGTTTCGGCCCCAATGCCGGAGGAGGAACAGCGGATTTTAAAACCGGACTGCCCTCTTTTGAGACCTCGATCTCCAATCTGCCGGCATTATTAACCTTAATGGGACTACCGACAACGGCTTATTCCGTAGATCTCGCCTTTAAAGGCAGTTCCATATATTTGGGAGTTCAAGCAGGTGCATCTTATGCTCTCAGCGATATGTTCTCTGTTTCGGCGGGTATTCGCTTCATAAAAGCAACCAACACCTATGAAGGCTCCATCAAGAATATCATGATCAATCCCATGCACCCTTTACTCAATCCTACCAGTGCTATGCTGCCGGCCGCTCAGTTCTTCACCACGATTGGACAGCCTGCCTATGCAGCCATGACCGGAGACGCGGCAGTCAACGCCAAACAGACCGGAACCGCCATCCAGCCGATCCTGGGCCTATTTTTTAAGCCGACTGAAAAACTAAGTATCGGCCTCCGTTATGAATTCAACGGCAGCCTGGAATTGGAAAACGACACCTCAGTTGATGACACCGGCATGTTCCCGGACGGAGTAAAAGTACACAGCGACATCCCGGCTATCTTATCTATCGGGCTGGGATACGAGCTTGCACCCAACCTTAGGGTTAATGTATCCGGCAATTACTTTTTCGAAAAACAGGCGGATTTAGAAGGCGCGGAAGATCTGATCGACAAAAACTCCTATAATTTTTCGGTAGGACTCGAATACAAGGTAACCAAGAAGTTTCTCCTCAGTACCGGATTCGAGGTTAATAAGATAAGCGTAAGTGATAATTACCAATCAGACCTCAGTCACGAGATTTCCAGCAGTCAGATTGGATTCGGCGGGCAGTACAAATTATCCCAGAATCTTGATCTAGATTTCGGCAGTATCTTAGTGATTTATTCCGATGCGGACAAGACGATCATCTCTCCTCTTGTAGGACCGTATACGGAAAAATATACACGCACATCCTTGGTTTTCGCCTTTGGTTTAGGATATCAGTTTTAAAGACAGAACTACCGCCTGAAAGTTTTTTAATTCAAGCAGCAGAAGTGTGCCCTTCAGAAGTAACTTTCTGTGTACTCAGGCAATTCCATATAATATATTTAGTGGATGAGTGACCTGTTTTCATATTTCCACCCTCTGAGCTGCTGCTTCAACAAAAGTGTCTTGCCTGACCTCCCCTCTTCTTTTATACTGGGATAAAAAGAAAGGAGCAATCATGAAGACAGATAAACTTGCCGTCTTATCAGGAATAAATCACAAGCCCGATAAGGGCCAGATCAACCGCCGGGAATTCTTCCATCTCTCTGCGGCCGGTGCAGCCGGGCTAGCGCTGTCCGGCGGATTGTCCGCCCAAGACAAGTCAGCGGAGCATACACAGAAGCCTCCCGCCCAGATCAACACCAATATCTCAGACCTGCTTGTCCCGAGAACAGATGATTCCTTGCCTGGAAAATTCCCAGGGAAGGTCGTCCAGGTCGCGACCAATGATGCAGCATCGGACACGGGATTTGACAGGGCGAAGATCAAAAAAGCGGTGGAACAAGGGCTCCTTGAACTCACAGGAGAAAAGGACATCAAGAAGGCCTGGCTGACCTTTGTCAGCCCCAAGGATGTCATCGGACTCAAGCTAAATCCGATCGGTGGAAAGCTGCTCTCCAACCGGCCTGAGATGGTGGATGTGCTGATCGAGGGCCTGACCGCAGCCGGAGTGCCGAAGTCCAACATCACTATCTGGGACCGCCGGCTGTTCCAGCTTGAGGAGGCAGGATACACAAAGAATCGCTATCCCGGCATCCGCATCCTCGGCACGGAGATGAAGGGCCCGAATGACGATTTCTACGACGAAAAGGGGGAGCTCTGGGCCAAGGACAACATCGACCGCGACTACCCGGCCTATACTGCCGGAGTGGAGATGAAATACAACAAGAACATGCTCCCCTATATGATCAATGAAGGAAAGGAGTCCTATTTCACCAAGATCGTCACCCGGACCTGCGACAAGATCATCAACATCCCGGTCCTCAAAAACGCCGGTCCCACTGTCACCCTCTGCCTGAAGAACCTCTCCTTCGGTTCTCTGAGCAATACTTCCCGCCTGCATAAGGTCTGGAACAAAGCCGTGGCCGAGCCCTGTGCAGTCCCCTGTATCAGGGACAAGGTCGTCCTCAATATCGTTGATGGTCTAAAGGCCTGCTATGAGGGCGGCCCAGGAGCCAATGCCCAGTACATTTACTTCGCCAATATGATGTTCTTCGGGACCGACCCGGTCGCCGTGGATACAGTTGGACATGAATACATGATCAAGGAGCGAATGAAACGGGGCGTCCAGCAGCTGGAGGATAAGTCCCGCCGGGCTTACTTGGAGATCGCCGGTAAGCTGGGATTGGGATTTTACGAGAGGGAGAAGATCCAGCTCAAGACCCTTAATCTCACTTGATATGAGAATCGCGGCCGCCTTTTTCCTCCTCTTCGCTCTAACCTGCGGCGCCCTGTCCGCCGAAGAGAATACACCCGGGTATCTTCCGCGGGATCTTGAATTCGGAGAGTGGAAATGGTCGGAAACTCCCGCCCCCTACATCGGAGGCGGTCTCTTCGGCTACATCAATGGGGGAGCCGAAATATTCCACGAGTATAACTTCCTAGAGCTGTGGCTTGCCCGGTATTCGGACGGCGGCGAGGGTGAGATCACGCTGGAAGTCTATAGGATGAAAACACCGGAGGAGGCGTTCGGGATATTCTCCGTCAAGAGGAGCGGCCAGGAAAAGAATAGTCAAAAAATAAGCAGCATTAACTGGGTAACAGCAGCCCAGATCAACCTGGCCAAAGGCCCCTTCTATGTCAACATCACGGCCTTCGACTCTCCGGCGGGCATATTGGAGGATTTTGCCGGCTTTGTGGAGGCAAAGATTAAGGGCGAATCCGCCATCCCTCCTCTGTTGTCCCTTTTTCCCATATCCCAACAGGCCCCCAACAGCGGACGATTCATCCAGGGTCAGCTGGCAGCCACCGCGGAATCGATCCTCTTCGGGCGGAATTTCTGGGGATTCAAGACCGGGACAGTGGCCTATTCGGTCCGCTACCTTCCTTCAAACTCCAAGGCGATCATCCTCTTATTCAAAACAAAGATTTCAGGTATCGAGGAACTCGTCCAGTCCCTCTTCGAGGAATACCTTGAGGACGTAAAAACCGAAGGAGAGATTGCTTCCGGGAAAAACGCTGTGGGTAACATCTTCCTGTTCAAATCCAAAGGCCGCAAAGCTGTCCTCATCCAGGGGGAAAGAAATCCTGTATTCGCCAAAATCCTGCTGGAGAAACTCCTCTCAAGATCAGTTTATCCAGAATTGCTTAACAAATAAAGGATGATAAATATGCCGGCTTCTTCTAAAAATAAACCCGTAATAATGGGATTCCCTTTTGATGATAATTCTTCGTATATGAAGGGCGCTGCATTAGCGCCTCCATTGATAAGGAAAGCGCTTTACTCAAAGTCATCAAATCTATGGAGCGAAACGGGAATTGACCTGAAACAAGAATCCATATTAACCGATGCAGGTGATTTGAAATTTTCACCGGATAGTAATTCTTTTGAAGAAATTGAAAAGTCGATTACAAAGCTGCTCAATGGAAATTTTATTCCGGTTTCGCTTGGAGGGGACCATTCAATTACCTATCCGATAATAAAAGCTTTTAATAAAAAATACCCGGAAATTCATATCCTCCATTTAGATGCACATCCTGACCTTTATGATGAATTGGAGGGAAATCGTGATTCTCACGCATGTCCGTTTGCAAGGATTATGGAAAACGGCCTGGCTAAAAGAATTACTCAGGTTGGCATCAGAACAATAAACAGGCAACAGAAAAAACAGGCGGAAAAATTTGGCGTCGAAGTAATTGATATGATATCCTGGAAAGACGACATGCCTCTGGAATTTAAAGCCCCTGTGTATATATCCATCGATATAGATGTGCTTGATCCGGCCTTTGCTCCAGGTGTTTCACATTATGAGCCCGGCGGGCTTTCTACGCGACAGCTTATTACCTGTATTCAGAATGTGTCAGCACCGAAAATCATTGGCGCTGATATTGTTGAGTTTAATCCTAAACGGGATGAGTCAGGTATTACAGCAATGGTTTGCGCAAAGATACTAAAAGAAACTATCGCGAAGATAGTAAGTTTATCTGGATAAATATTACTAAAACCAATTTCCACCCTCTGAGCTGCTGCATCAACAATAATACTCAGAACAAACATATCCACCAGATCCGCCGATTGATCCCATGTCCGACCTGCCAATCCTTCCGAAAAGAGCTTTTTGCGTTTTTATCCTTGGTGGAAGGCTTTCTGCAACATCTCAAGGTAATCCGCTTCCGAAGCATCGCGGGGATTGGAGGGAGTGGAGTTGTTTTCGTATGATTTTTTTGCCAGCTCCAAAAGCCGCCCCTCCTCCACACCGGTCTCGTGGAGAAATGGGATGTTGAAATCCCGGGCCAGTTTCTTCACTTTTTTGATCAGAAGCTTGGCCGCCTTTTCGTCATCGGCCTCTTCGATCCCGGCGATCCGGGCGATTTCCGCATAGCGCTCCGTCACGACGGGCATGTTGTACTCCATCACAACAGGCAGGAAAATGGAATTGGCCACCCCGTGAGGTGTGTCGTAGACGGACCCGACGGATTCGGCGATGCAGTGGACCGATCCCACGTCGCTGTTGCCGAAGGCGAAACCGGCCAGCGTGCTCCCGAGCATCAGGTCCTCCCGCGCCTTAGCATTGTCCTTGATATCTTTGTAGGCATCCTCAAGCGAGCCGAAAATCAGCCGGAGAGCTTCCCGGGCGAAGAGATCGGTGACGGGACTGGCCGGCTTGACGGTAAAGGCCTCGACGGCATGGGTCAGGGCGTCAAGTCCCGTGGAAGCCACCAAATCCTTTGGGAGGCTCTTCAGAAGATCGGGATCGACAACGGCGGCGGCCGGGTACATCTCAGGCCCCTTGATGCTCATCTTGAACTTCCGGCCCACATGGGTGATGACCGACACCCAGGTCACCTCACTGCCTGTCCCACAAGTGGTGGGAACGGCCACCAGGGGCAGGGGCGGTGTCAAGTACTTCGCCTTCCCCTCATAATCCTCTATTTTTCCCGGGTTGGTGCCCAGCAGGGCAACGGCCTTGGCCGCGTCCAGGACGCTCCCACCGCCCAGTCCGATGATGAGATCGGGCTTGAGGCGCCTGATCTCTTCCCCGGCCCGGTCCACAGTCGTGTTCCGGGGATTGGGCTCTACCCCATCAAACACGGAAATCTCCGGAAATATGTTCGTCACCCTGTCCGCTATTCCGGAGGAACGGATCCCCAGGTCAGTCACCAGATAAGGCCGGGCTGCCTTCATCTCCTCTGCAACCAGGTGTTTAAGCTGCGCCAGAGAGCCGGGCTCAAAAATCATCCTTGTAGGCATGTGAAAGCGCACGGTCAACTCCTATCTTTTTCTTTACCTTTGTTAGAATATCACTTCTGCCGTCAGTGAAACGGACCTTGATCGCATATTCTTTTCCTTTATCATCAAGGACGAACTCAACCCGCACATCGGACCAGCCATCAAGAATAAAATACGTCTCGCTTAGAGGAATCATCTTGAATTTTCGAGGTCCCGACTTAAAAAACAGCTGCCCGTCCTCCAAAGTAACAATACTGCGTGTATACTGCCCCACATATTTTTTTAAGATTTCCTCTTGAACCTTTTGGGGCTCCAACTTTGCTTTGATACTATCCAGTGCCCACTGCAGTCTTTGTTTTTTTTCCTCGTCTCCGGTCTTCTCCATAAGTTTTTCAAGCGCCGTGCAGCGGGCTTTGTCCAGGGCTTTATCCCGAGGAATCGAAATATGCGGCTCGATACCTTTGCCTTCCCAGTTTGTTTTAGTGATGGGATTTATGGCTCTTCCGCTCGGAACCCATACGAGAAAATTATCATCCACGATACGGCTTCCGCCCGGATGGGCTCCTCCACCTGTCGTTTCACCAACAATGGTGGCTCTCTTAAGGTTTTTTAGGTTATAGGTGAATTCTTCGGCTGCGGAGAATGTACGGGAACTTGTCAGGATGTAGAGATCAGTATCGTACATCTTTTTTCCAGGCACATAACGAAGAGTCCAAAACTGCTTTATGGTATCGTCGCCGCGCCATTCAAAACTGTTCAAATACGTATACTCCTCGAGAAAATAGCTGCTTATTATCTGGATCGTAAACGGACTGCCGCCGCCGTTATTGCGGAGGTCGATGATGACTGCATCGGAATTAGCTAAAAAATTCATGGCTGCAATGATTGTCTCAGCTGCTTGATCTAAGCCGGAAAAGCCTGTCAGGTCGAGATAACCAATGTTTCCTTCCAGAATCTCCAGTCTTCGAAATCCAAAATTTCGCTGACGCTCCCGCTCGATTCGTGCCTTTCGCGCCTTCTCCCGTTCTTCTTTGCTTCTGCTGTTGCCGGTCCTGATCCTTTTGACGGCTTCGGGGTCGTATATGACTCGGATGTGTTTGTCCTTGCTTATTTTGCGTAAATCATTTGTAAGTGTCCTTGCAAATGCATTCTTATTATTAATTTTGTCATATTTTCCTTCTTTAAGCTGTGTGTTCAGATGATCTTCCATTTTTTTGGCTGTCTCGGGGAAAATATAATTGCTCGTAAGCAGCTTACAGACACGTTTGACGACTTCAGATTTTAGTTTAGCTGTGAAGGTAATGTCCTCTGCTGCTTTATTTCCTTGAGAAAAAGCCGGCAGGCTCGCTAGATAGAAAAAGAGTATAAAAAGCAGAATAATCAAACCCGGTTTTTTTGCATTAATTCCAGACATTGCAGTACTTCCTCCTGTTATCTATACGTAATTTAATACATTATATCTTACATATTAGTTGCATGGAATAATTTCATTTAAAAATCCGCAGGAAAGAGAACGCTTTATTTTCCACAGGCATCAAAAACGTCTTTTCAGCCGCGAAGTAACTTAATTGTCTGTTGAGCAGATTTTCCAAGAAACAAGGTGTCCGTACCCACTGCAATCAGATTGTAACCCAGGTCAATATAAGGTCTTACAGCATCAGCATCCACACCAAATATCCCCACAGGCAATCCAACCTTCAAACAGGCTTTCTTCACGATTTTAACCTTTTGCTGAACTTCTGCATCGGATACATTTCCAAGCTTACCCATGCTCCCTGATAGATCATAAGGACCTACAACAACTGCCGAGACTCCAGGCACAGCCACGATTGATTCGATATTCTCTACTGCATCGATATGCTCAATTTGAGGAATCACAATTACGTTCTTGTTAGCATGATCAACATGGTCTTGGAACTTCATTCCATATCCCTGGGCACGGGAAATTCCAACGCTCCGTGCTCCCTCTGGAGGATACTTACTAGATTGAAGAATTTTATGTACTTCTTCGGCTGAATTCACATGGGGAACAATGATTCCAGCAGGATCAATATCGAGCACTTTTTTTATCCATACATCATCATTTGAAGGAACCCGTATAATACATGTACATTTATCTCCAACGGCCTGAAGAACTCTCTGAACATCTTTCATTTCCAGTGAACCATGTTCCATATCAATCCAAAGCCAGTCGAATCCCGCTTCGTACAAAATTTCAGCTACCTCCGGGGAAGGCAGCGTTAAAAAAGTCCCAATAAGTAGATCTCTTTGCTCGAGTCTTTGCCGGAAAGTATCCATCATTGTTTACTCCTCGTATTCATAATTGGTGTCACGTGGGACAGTTCCTACTTGACAATTCCTAATGGTAACACTAAAGTTTTTAATAGTTAATTCAAAAAACTTAGATATGATGAAATCTCTTATGGGAGAAGAGATTTTCATTGTTAATCAGTGGGTTTGTAATTCGCAGTCTCCTTGGGGATCTTATCAACTTTACACCGGGAGGTAACCATGAAAAAGGAAAGAATACTGGAATCAGCAAAGTATCATATCAAGAAAGGTCAAAAAATATACGTTAAACCGAATATACCACAATATAAGCTGGACAGTGCAATAACAAGCTATGCCAGCGAGGTCAACAGGGATGATGTCCTTGTCCTTCTGGACACGACTGTATTTGGTTCGGGGAAAGAAGGTTTGGTTGCTACTGCAGAAGGGTTATACTGGAAACCGGAAGACAAAAGCAAGCCCCCCTCATTTTTTCCTTTCTCCGAACTGAAAGACTTAAACGCATATGGGACGAGGTTCAAAGGTCACATTACGCTCAATAAGGAAGTGATAATCTATCTCACTATCCCCTTCAAGGCTATAATGCTGCTCTATAACTTCTTGGATTCAGTTAGGTTAATGGTTGTGGAGGAGCGGAAGAAAAGTGCTGCTGAGGATTCAAAACAGGCGGGTCTATGGAGCGGAATTGATCCGCAGGCAACCTATTTTGGAAAAGGCGGCCTTCTGGGTGAGGAAAGAATTTCAGAGCTTTTACATTCTCTCGTTTCTCCTGGAGCGCTAACCAGTCAACTCGACCTTGCAGTCAAAACAAAAAAGAAAGAAGCCAAGGGTTTAGTCGGTGGAGGATTTATATCTATCATAGTCGGAACCATCCTGGGCATCTACGGTTTCATAGGGTACTTTGTTACACCCTTACCGCTCCGAGCAATTATTACTTTTGCCGTTCCCTTCGCGGTCATCGGCGGGATCATAATGATGCTCAAAGGGACAGCAAAGGCAGCCGTGGCATCAAAAACACAACTTATCACTTCAATCGAAGACACCTGTAAGGAATACTACAACAATTTATTCTGCAAATTTTTCGACAAAAGTGTCGATGCTTATAATATCACCAATTGGTTCCCGGGATTATTTCCAGCGCAAGTGTATGACGATTATGAAAGCCCTGGCTGGCAGGTTTTCCAATCAGTAGCATCGCCCGGAACGACATCAAGTTCGATGACCTGCTCCGTATGCAAAAAACAAGCTGATTTCGTAGAAAGCAGTAATATTTCTATTCCTCTTGAGAACGATAATCTGACGAAAAGTATTTTCTTAAAGTGTACACATTGCCAGGGGATTGTCTGCTATGAATGTCTCATTAATATGGAGCCGCACGAAAGCGTTCTCCTCTGCACAACATGTGGACGCTCCACTAACGGAGCAAAAGGTTTGGTCGGGCGATGGCTACTCTATCGATTAAAGCATTCCGATACCGAAAGTAATTTTGATCTACACAGAGCCGAGATAAATCTTAGACCACGGTCCGATTCGAGGGTACAGGACGTCGACATCACTCTGTATGGCAGCCCTTTTAGCGAAGTAAAATTCCGCAATATTTCATTCAACATTGATGGAAATTGGTTCCTGGCAACACCCGAACCTGTTGTCGGATCTTAGTATTTTTGGGAAAATTCTGCCTTTCGATTTATGGACAGTCCCGGAAAAACATTCTTCACAAGATAATCAGGGATGAAGTTATCCCCAAAAGTATGGCCGTGAAGATCCGGAACAAGGGTTCTTTCTCGAATCTGTCGCCGAAATAGGCCCGAGCCGTTATTGAAGCAGCCCAATGTCGCCTCAGACCCATCTCTTATCAGCCATTTTATTCTCCTTTGACTTCCATTGACAATGCCTTTTTTTGTTTGATAGACTTATTCCAATATATCAGTGGGAGAATATAGAAATAAAACAATAGTGAGTGATCTTCTTTGGTTTGAAAGGGATTTGTGTTAATAGAACAATGAAAAAAAAGGAGGAAAGTAAAATGACAAAACAAAAAGTTGGCGTGATGCTATTCTGGGGGGCTGGTATCTGGGCAATTCTCTGGGGAGTGATTGGATCGGTTTTTGTGGACTCGGCTTTCAGAAATTTAACGATGGATGAGCTTAATTTGACAATGTGGGCATACCAGGGACCTTGGAATATGATATGGGGGATTTTTGGTGTTCCACTGGCGGCTATAGTGGCCGGGATTGGAATAATGCTCTATTCAGGAGTAAAAAGATCGACGGTATGGAAATTTGTAATAGGATATTTCTTTCTACTAGGGCCTATTGTTGCCATAGCGATGGGGCCATGGGTGGGGCATATCCCCCTGTTATTTGGTATCGGTGGAACGCTGATTTTACTGTTCTTCATAGGGATACTCTGGTCATGGGCGAAAGAACGTATGGCCCTAAAGGAAGCCTCTACAGCAGCAGCTGATCTTAAACTGATTGGCTACGTGTTTATGTTAATTGCAGCGTGGTTTATCTGCGGAATTGCCAGCCAGCCTTTCATGAAAGCCCTTGAAGGAGAGGCTACACGCACCCCGATGCACGTTATGATATTTTTGGTGCTGGGATGGCTTTTTCTATTCCTCGGTCATCGCAAATCACTCAAGCAATAAAGTTCAAAAAGACCATAAATAGTTGAGGAATATCCCATGTTTTCGAGAGTGCCGATCAAAGAAGATTGGAGTAAAAAGTTGATCCGGGATATAAAAATAGCAGATCGCCTGCGTTTGTATAACATGGTTCATGTGCAACTCTGACAGCGGGCGCTAACTTTGCATAATGTCATCTTGTTGTAAGATGCTGATCCTGTGATTTATTCTCCGGTAATTTCATCTCTTCAAATAATTTATTAATATTGTTATAATTGCTATCTTCGATATTTTTATCCTTATTGAAATCGATCTCTGGAAAAGTTTTTAGTTTATTCACGGCACAGTTGTAACTTAAAGCAATAAAACGGAAGTCTCATCTCCTGGACTGAAACGATCGCTTTCCTCCACCTGTATCTGAAGCGATAAACCGATTTGGAAGGTGAAACGCTTGTAGGGAAAAGGAATTTATCCCCTTTATTGTATTTTATGCTTGACGATATGCACAAATGTACATATAATATAATAATAATGAAAAAAGAATACAATTTCACTAAAGGGAAAAGAGGTCCAGTAATCAAAACTCCAAAGGGAAAAACACGTATCACTATACGAATAGACGACGATATCCTCGATTGGTTCCGACAACAGGTGCACAACGCAGGCGGTGGGAATTATCAAACTCTCATCA
>CBDVEQ010000028.1:0-18332 GCA_965373045.1 uncultured bacterium
AAAAAACAACGAGGACAATAAAAAACAATCTTTTTTTCATTTAAAACTCCTATTGCATATTGTCCCCGTTCAGGATGGTTTCCCTGTAGCAGACAGTTGCCGGGCTGGCTGTCTTTTACGGGGAAATTTGGCAGGAAAAACCAACCCTACCTTCCTCCCGAAGACGGGTTATTCTGGTTTCAGGGAGGTCTCCTGACTCTCGGATCATTCTCTTTCCAGGCCTTCCCATTCTCTTCCGGGAACAGTGGCATATTCTGGAAATTGTCCTCGATTACAGTAGCGGGGGCTGTGTTCGTATTTCACGAACTTCCCTCTTCCTGAAACCGGAAGTAATTTATGCTGTCATGAAATATAGACTAAGTCAAGTTTAAACTCGCGATAATAGAGGTCTCTTATTTCCCGATGCGGGATATCAAAAGATAGATGAATAACGGCCCCCCGATCAACGCGGTAATGATGCCGACAGGAAGCTCTGTAGGAGCTAAAACAGTTCTTGCCAGTGCGTCACATACAGCCAGAGACGCTCCCCCAAGAAAAAAAGAACCAATTAAAACCAGGCGTTGGTCATAACCGCTGAGTCTTCGCACTGCATGTGGCACGATCAGCCCCACAAAACCGATCGGGCCGACCAGAGATACGACCGCGGCAGTAGCAAGCCCCCCTCCAATAAAAACGTCCCTCTGGACGATTCTGACATCCACGCCATGTCCGAGAGCCATCTCTTCCCCCAAAGCAATATGATTAAGGTCGTTCGCATGAAGGAAAAGGATTCCTATCCCGGGAAGAAGGATGGGAAAGAGGGAGCTTAGCTCATGAAACCCGACAACATCTATCCCTCCCATCATCCACCTCTGGAACACTACCAGGGCATTAGGGCTGGAAAGATAGGTCAGAAGGAGGATCCCGCCTCCGCACATGATGCTGATCGTCACACCTGCCAGGAGCAATGTGTATATGGACACTCCACCCTGGCGATGGGCAAGCCTGTAGATGAGAGTAAGACTGAGAGAAGCCCCGAGGACTGCCAGGATCTGGAGGGTGCTGAAGGGACCCCATGTCAGCAAGAGTTTTGGTATGGATATGGCAATAAAGGCCCCAAGAGCAGCGCCTCCGCTGACCCCTAATGTAAATGGCTCGACCAGTGGATTCCGGAATAGAACCTGGAACGCGGCCCCGACGACCGCAAGCGCTCCTCCAGCCAGAAGGCCCAGAATCACACGTGGTAATCTCTGAAGCCAGAAGATACTGCCGTCCGGGGTATTGTTCCCACTCAAAAACTGGATAATTTTTCCCGGATCGATAGATTCCGGTCCGATCCAGGGTAAAACCAAAAACACACTCAGAAACAGAAGTCCATATAAAATAACCGCCCTGGTTTTCATGAGCTTTTCTCCGGTCCGATCCTGGGAAGCACAGCAGGCCTGTTAGATTCAGGGTGCTTGTTCAGTAATAGACCGTCTCCGTACACTTTTTTTAAAACAGAAGAATCAAGCACTTCTCCGGGAGTTCCGGATCTGAAACATTTTCCCTCAAGAAGTAAGATCAGCCGGTCGCTGAACAATGATGCCATATTCAAGTCATGAGTCACAACTCCGATTCCCAGTCCGTCTGAAGCCAGTTCGCGAAGAAGACGGAAAAAATAAACCTGCCTGTGAATGTCCAGAGCGCTTGTCGGTTCATCCAGCAAGAGGATATCCGGTTCCTGCGCCAGGACCGAAGCGAGAAAAACCCGCTTTTTTTCTCCCCCTGAAAGACTGGAAAGCCTGCGGTGTTTGAATTCTGTCAGATCCGTCCGTTCCAGGCTTCGAATAACAGCCCTTTGATCCGGTTCTTTGAAGGCGCCGAATCCCTTGATATATGGATATCTTCCCATCCGGACAATATCTTCCACCGTATAATCGTAAACACTGATCAGTTCTTGCGGGAGGTATCCCATGTATCTTGCAATGGTTCTTCTGTCCATTTGTTTCAGGTCAGAACCTGCCAGATATACATCCCCCTTTTTAGGGCTCAATACACCGGCAGCAATACGAAGCAGTGTGCTCTTCCCCGAGCCGTTGGGTCCGATGATCCCCACGACTTCACCGGGTATGATAGTTAGCCCGGATAAGGACAGTTCCCACTCGGAATCAGGATAACAATGGTAAATGTCTCGAAGCTCGATGATCGGCCTATTCATTAAAAACCTCTGGATGAATGATGCGGGCAAGATGTTCTGCTGTCTGGGCAACCCGAACGCCTGGAATAAGAAGATAATCATCCGCAAGAAAATAGACCTTCCCTTTTTTTACGGCTGTCAGAATGGAAAGCTTGTTCCAATCCTGTTTCATAAACTCAAGTTTGCCTGCAGGAAGACCGCTTATCTCAATGATCAATTCAGGCTGCCTTTTAACCAGGGCTTCCTTCGAGATTTGCGGATATTTTCCTTTGACATCGGAAAATATATTGATTCCTCCTGCACTGGTTATCAATTCATGTAGAAACGTTCCTTTTCCCGCGGTCATAATCCCAGTTAAACCTCCGGGTGTATGACCCAGGCTTAAAAAAACAGTTCGTTTTTTCCTTCCCCGGACTTTTCTCCTAATCTCCTGAAGCCCTTCTGTGATCGATTTGGCCAATTTTTCTGCCCTCGCTTCAACCTTCAGTGTTTTTCCGAGAAAAAGCACGGCTTCAGGAATATCATCGAGCCTTTCGATCTGAACAGAGAGAAACCGGATCCCATGTTCCCTGCAGAAAGCGGCCATGGATTGATGGTGTCCCTGGGTTAGAAAAAGATCAGGTTTAAGCGCCAGGATCCGCTCCCGATGAGGGTCGATCAAGCCTCCGATCACAGATTTTTCCTGGACCTCCTCAGGATATTTGCTGAATTGACTGACCCCGACAACTCTGTCTCCGCATTCTAGAGCAAACACGATCTCCGCTATTCCAGGCGTCGCACAAATTATGCGCTGTGGATTTCCATATTCCCCATTTTTTTGATCCTGTAAACTCCCATAAGACGGAATGGAAGGATTGTTTTCCAGCCGGGATAAAAAGACAGAAATGAGGATTCCGACAACAACAAAGAATAATATCCAGAGGAAAGAAAAATAGCGTCTTTTTATCATTTGAAAGCCCCGTCACATATAGCACGGGGCTCTGTTTATGTCAAAATGAATGAAGCAACAATGGCAAGCTTTCCTGCTTTACTTTAACTGGTAGAACCTGAGGGCAACTCCAATCCGTATCCCTGTTTTTTATCGGCTTTTTTAAGCATATATGCAAGCAAGACGGAAACAACACCTAAGATAACCAGCATCAATATCGGATAGGTATAATTATATGGAGGTATTTCTCCTAGACTTCTAAGTTCCTGTATCTTTACACTAATTTCTCCTCCCGACAAACCCTGTGCTTCCAAACCTTTTACTGTCTCCTGTATTTTACTGACTACAGAGGGATTAACTAAATCCAAAAATTTCCCAATTCCCCAAAAGAATGCGAGAAGTCCCCAATTTTGGATGGTGAACATCGTGGCATAGGCGGTACCCAATTGCTTTTTCTTAACAATTTTGGCAACCGAGGGCCACATGGCAGCAGGAAGCAAGGAGAAAGCAATCCCGAGACTCACCAGGCCCAGATAACCCAGGGCAACAATATTAAATACAGAAAGAGAAAGGTGTGCAAAAATCAAGAGCAGGGAGCCCAGCATCATGACAGAAGCAGCCTTTCCTTTTTTATCCACCATATTTCCGAAAATGGGTGTGAATAAAATCGTGCCCATCGGTATTAAACTGGCAACTTTGGGTCCGTTTTTCATCCACACAGCCAGAGTGTCTTTGAGAATGTAAATAAAACACACAAAACAAACGAATAGGATCACCAGAGAAATTATTTTTCCTGTTTTGTTTTTTATATTTCTCGGCACTAAAGAAAACGCAAGACCAAACATAAACAACACGATAAATATCAGAGCATTGCCTAAAGCGATACTTCCGAACACGATTATCTTCGGACTGGATTCAGGCAGACTGAGAGTAAACCCGTATTTATTGACCAAAAGGTCGGCTGCATACTGAATAAAGGGAAATACAGCTGAATAAAAAGCAACGCAGAGCAGTGAAATAAGGATAAAGGATTTGTTGGTTATCAATTTGACAAAATCGGATAATTTGAACTGTTCTTCTTCCTCTTTCGAACCTTCCGCTCCTTCTTTCATTTGTTTATCGAGCTTCACATCAAACATTATATAGACAACAAACATTATCAAACCAATGCCTATAAGTGTGGCGGCAAAAGTAATAGCCGGGGGAACCATCCCGTGACCGATATCAGGAGACAGGGCTATTCCCATGGCCGAGCCTAATCGTCCAAAGGCCATGCTTATTGCCATGGCCAGGGCAAGCTCATAGCCCTTGAACCATTTAACAATAGTTCGCAGTACGACCACACATATAACTTCCAATCCTATGCCAAACAATATTCGCCCGATTATCATGATAGTTAATCGTGTTGAAGGATCGTCTGATAAAACACCGCTTGCGCCCATTGCGGTGATCGCGGCTCCTGTTGTGGCTATGATCCCATATAAAATTCCCGAGACCCGAATACCCCATTTGTCGAGAATGATTCCCCCAAGAATAATCATACCAAAAACATTGGCAATTGTGGTTAATCCTATTAACTCTCCATATTGCGTAGAGGTGATACCCATCTGGCTTTCCATCAAGGTCTTTAATCCTGAAAAGAAATCCTGGAACCAATACGTGCCAAACATAAACCCACTGGTTAATAACAATACAGTCCATCGTAAAAAGGCAGAATCTCTTAAAGTCTCTTTTAGTTTTGCTGTCATTTTCCTTCCTTATACGGCTTGGATTAGATAATTTCTTTTTTTCATACTGAATGAACATATCACATAAAAAACATCGGGGTCAATTATAAAAAAGATGGAGATTAAACTAAAAAAAACAGTATAGTAATCCTTCACAAACCTTCAATCAAAAAACAGAACGTAGAAAAGGAGATAGTATGACTCAACACAATACACAGAAGAAAAGACATCATCATAGAGATGATCTTATTGGAGAACATGCGGCCGGCGATGCCGGACAGATGGTGCTGGCCTTCATGTTTATGGCGATATGGATACTCGACACATTCTTTCTAAAATATACAATTTTCCTGAATCACTATGTGCCGCTTGTTGTTAAAATACCAATTGGGGTAGTTTTATTAATCCTGTCGGGCTATCTGGCAAGAACGGGTCTATCTATTGTATTCGGTGAAAAGAGAGAAAAACCTTGCGTGATCAGGAAAAGCGTGTTTAATGTCATAAGGCATCCAATATACCTGAGTGAGATCCTTCTTTATCTTGGTCTTCTGATGCTGAGTATATCACTGGCTGCTGCTGTGGTGTGGGTTATTGCGATCGGGTTCTTACATTATATTTCGCGCTACGAAGAAAGACAGCTGCTTGCCCATTTTGGCGAGAAGTATGAACAATACATGCAGGACGTGCCAATGTGGATCCCGCTGCTGCGGAAGAAAAGACCGGGGTCTCCTGACAAATAATGTCCTATGGCTTCCTCCTCAACACTCTTTATTAGCCTGGATGCTATATAAAAAGTTATGTTAGGTTAGCGGCAGTTTTTATGAATAATTCAGAGACTGCTTTATTCACGAGTCGATATGCACGGCGTGGCGCATGAAGCCGTATTCATATACTGCGAATGCGCCGCAACAAAGCAGATCGGCTTGCCCATAGGGTAAAAAGTTGCGATAATAAAAATAGGATTCGAGGGGTCTAGGGGTCGAGTGAAAAGAAAAAATATAGGAATTTATTTTAAAGCACTTGAATCCTTGAACCCTTGAATCCTCGAACCCTTTTTTTTAACGTATCGCAAATTTTTATGAATAAAGTAGGTCAGTTAAAAATAATAAGCACACTGAATAAGAAACATATTATTTTCAGGTTTGGAAATCCCAGAAGGCATTTTTTCGTTTTTAAGAATGTAGTTCAATTGAATTTTCGTGTGATGCCCTTCAAAAAAATAATTGAAGCCCAAAGTTAACCATTTATCCTTAAGTTGACCCACTGGGCCAAGCAGCAGGTTGTCTTTATCAAAATCCAAGAATTCAAAACGGACGGTCACTTCCGCTTTTCTGGGGATTATCATATATCCTCCCTGGAGGGTATATGTATCTTGTGACGCATCATTCACCTGATCCGTCACATCCCACCAAGAAAAATCTCGATGAAGGTATTCAAAAGTGCAAGCAAAACCTTTAAATTTCAAAGCCGCATCTCCTCCGAACACCGATGTTTTCTTTATTTGGGCCGCGCCCAGAGTATGCCCTCCACTCGGAGAATCATCAGAAGTATAGAAATTGATACCAAAACCTAAAAGAGCATGTTCCAGATCTTCCAAATAAGACTGGCTCAATTTCATGATTCCAAAGGGATGAAAGTCTATTCTCCCGGCAAAAAGGAATTTGTTGTTTTCACTATTGGCCCCGGTATCAATATGATATACCTTAACTTTTCCCATCATCCCATCGGCAAGTTTCGATACAGTGCTGCTGTTAACAGCTCCGTTATAAATACCTGCCTGATATTCAATTTTTTTATCCAATGCGAAACCTTGTATGCCGACTCCCACCTGACGAAAAGGAGCAAATTCAGAAGTGCGGCTCCTCTCAACCATTTGAAGGTATTTTGAGGAGTTTAAAGCTTCGCGGGAGAAGGGGACATGTTTTTGTCCGACAAAAATACTTATTCCTTTGGGATTAAAGCGCAGATAGGCGTCCTTTAACGTAAAACTTTGTTTTCCAGCTTCAAACTGGATTTTTATGCTTGCCCAGTCAGACAGTACGGATTGGAAGGATAGCCGTGCTCTTCGAATTAAAAGGCGGCTGGTTGAGGGGGCAGAATCCACAAATTGATACTGGGTCTGCAGTCTCCCTCCTATCGTAAAAAGTGAAGATTTTGTCTCTACTGTTTTTCCATTAACAGAAGAGAATGCAGTAAACAGAAGAAACAAAAGTGTAAATAATGAGAGAAAGTTTTTCTTTTTCATTGTTTAATCCTTTAAATCCATATTTTTTTATTTTCCTATTTTATGGAAAGTCGAAGCTTTGAAGAGAAAATGTCTATCAGATAGATTGTTAGAAAAATAATGATAATGATTGCAGAGACTTCACGATACTGAAACATCCTAAATGCTGATTGAAGTCGGAATCCGATTCCACCCGCTCCCACTATTCCTAACATTGTAGCCATTCGAATATTGCGGTCGAGAATATAAAGACTGAACCCGACAAATGAGGGGATCACTTGGGGAATGATGGCAAACATAACTATCTGGTACCTGTTGGCTCCTGTAGCTTCCAAAGCATCAATCGGACCAGTGTCAACATGTTCCATTTCTTCGGCATAAAATTTGGCAAGAAATCCCATAGTATGAAAGCCAAGAGCTAGTACACCAGGGAGCGCCCCAAATCCAACTGCGATCACGAGGATCATAGCCATGATGAATTCCGGGATTGCCCGGAAAAAGATTGTGATCGTTCTGGCAATGTAATAGAAGATGGGATGAGGAGCAATATTTTTTGCTGAAAATATGCCTATAGGAATAGACAGGGTTATTGCAAGTATTGTCCCCAAAATTCCAATCTCGATTGTTTCCAGCATTGAAAGAAAAAGCGTTCCAAAGTTAGAAAAATCAGGAGGCAAGAGTCTCTTAAGAAGATCTACCATGTATTTAGCGGTATTACTAATAGCTTCCAAGGGGTTAATTCCAAGATGGAAGGTAATTAACAAGGTCAGTAATATAAATCCTGCTATAAACAGATAGGTTTTCCAGCTCCACTGCGGTTTCATATAAGAAGAAAGAAAATCTATCCTAGCTTTTTTAGGAGGTTCGTAACTAACAATATCACCGCCATATCCATCTATTTCTCCGAATTTATGAGCATTCAGTACCGCCTCTTTAAGTTTGTTTCTCGTTTCCAACGGCAAATCTTTTGAATATACTAAAGGTGCGCCAGGAATTGCTGGTGATGTATGAATAATTCTAAGATTCCGGTGATCTATCAACCCTTTAGAGAGAAAATCTTCGTAGCTAATATCACTGATAGCCGCAACATTGTTAGTATTCGAGAGAACTGATGAAAGAGATCCTTCGTGGCTTCCGCTGTAGATCACCTTGTTAAAATTCGAAAGGACGGTCGGATTCAAACCGATTTTAGTCATTTCATAACGCGGCATCAGATCTCCGCTTGTCGACCCACGTTGAGTCAATACAAGGCTTTTTCCCTTAAGGTCTGAAAGCGACTCGATTTTTGAGTCTGCCCTTACTATGAAATTTGTTCTGTATGTTGAATGTTTCTTTTTGCCTCTGGCAGCAACAGCGAATGCTTCGATATTAGCTTCATGAGCTCCTTCAAGGTAGGATTGTATTCCAAGCCAACCTAGCTGCGCATCACCAGATTTTAATGCTTTTACAGCATCCTCGTAGGTCGAAGACTCAACAATATCAATTTGAAAACCTGTGATCTTTTCAACGATGGTTATAAGCTTTTGGAATTGTTTGTCCATCTGACCCTTTATTGCCGGAACAATGACCATTTTCAGTTTTTGAGTATCATTCCATGAATTTCTACTCATATTTGCTCCAGGTGATCAACTGGTCATCACTGTATGAATCTTTATTAATTCCAAAAAACATTCCTTGTTCATGAGAGGCGTATATCTTCCTAATGTAATCTTTTGTTAAATTTTTCGCCTCCTCATCCATAACTATCTTCCCTTCAGCAAGGCCGATAATTCTCTGCGCAAACTGTAGGGCAAAATCAACTTGATGAAGACTGCAAAGCACCGTGATATTATCTTCCAGGCAGATCTCTCTCAGGAGAGAAAGAATATTGTAGGCAATCATTGGATCTACACTTGCGATAGGCTCATCAGCCAAAAGAATTTCTGGCTCTTGTATTATTGCTCTAGCGATCCCTACACGCTGTTGCTGACCACCAGACAGTCTATCTGCTCGATGATAGGCCTTATCAAGAAGACCTACTCTGTCTATCGCTTCAAGGGCCTTTAAACGATTCGCCTTTGGGAAAATATAAAATCCTGATTGCCATTTTTGAAAAGAACCAAGACTCCCGGACAATACATTGTTTATTACAGAGATATTTTTAACGAGATTGAATTGCTGAAAAATCATTCCTGTTTTTTTTCTGATCTTTGATAGAGATTGCGCATTCACATCGGTTCCCATTACAGAAACTGTTCCTGATGTAGGTTGTATGAGTCCATTTATTGTACGGAGAAGTGTTGTTTTTCCTGACCCGCTCGGCCCGAGAATAACAACGAATTCTCCCCGTTTTATTCTGAACGAGACATCCTTTAGAGCTACAGTGCCGTCAGTAAAAGTCTTGCTTATTTGATGAAATTCGATCAATATTTCAATCCAAGCGTTTTGCTCATGCTGCGAAGTTCGTCAAAGTCTTTATCCTCAACAGCAACGTATCTCTCCATCAAACCACCATAGCCGCCTATTTCTCCATGCTTATGTGCCTCAAGAACGGCTGCTTTAATTTTATCCCGTACTTCCTTGGGAAGTTTTTTTGAATACGCAAGGGGTGGAGGGGGGACATAAGCAGAGTAA
Source organism: uncultured bacterium (assembly GCA_965373045.1). Lineage (GTDB taxonomy): Bacteria > Acidobacteriota > Aminicenantia > Aminicenantales > Aminicenantaceae > DAOVDI01. The sequence goes on from CBDVEQ010000028.1 coordinate 9,651, forward strand.
ATGATTCGCACATCATCCGAGTTTATCGTACTATCATTAATCCTGGCGTTGAAATTTCTTGAACTTACTCCTGCAAAATCTACATGTTTATTTATCACAGCCAAAATGGCAGCATCATGGCTGCCTGCATACTGGACAAATGTAAAGTGCTTTTTATTTGTTGTATCAAGGCCAATTTTCATGAGTTCGTATCTGGGGATTAAGTCCCCGCTTGTAGAGCCAATATGATTGAGAGCAAAGCTTTTTCCTTCTAGCTGCTCTTTCGTAAACTCCGTTATTGTGCTGTCCTTGGGGACGATAAAATGCGTATAATAACTGGGATCTGTATCTCCTTTGGCGATACCGGCGGCAAAAGCTTCGGCATCGGCAAGTTCTGCAGCCTGAATGTATGTCTTTGCTCCAAACCAGGCCATATCTGCACGGCCAGCCCGCATTGCCTCAACCGCTGCATTATAATCTGTGACATCGATAGACGTTAAAGTATAGCCTGTGAGTTCTTCAACTATCTTTAACAGACTGTCAAATTCTGATGACTGCGCTTTATCACTTGCCGGGACAAAGACCATTTTTATATGCACACCTTCCTCTTTTTCTTTTGGCGCACAGACACAAAGCGCCATAAGTGTCAGACATAAAATTGCAATAAAATATTTTCTCATTATTTGTCTCCTAATAATTTTTTAAAATATATTCAAACCTCTCATCTCTTATCTATCCTTCAAAATTTTTCAACTCCTTTTCTTTTTCATCATAGGTGTTGTTTTTTTTGAAATGTTGGAAATAAGCAATGGCGACTGTGATAGCTACTGCAAATGATAATAAAGCCCAAAAGGCAAATACATAATTCCAACTTTTTTTCCCAAGCTCAACCAGGAAAGGTACTATAACACCTATCAATACAGTGCCTATGTAGCCCATCCCATCAATAAAGCCGGTCGATGCAGCCACAACATTTTGTTCTTTGAATCGAGATGGGCATGTTGACACCAGAAATACATGCGGTCCGTATAAAAAGAAGCTGCCAATTAGTAGAACAATAGTTGCCACCATACCACTTGTGAATGGAAAAATTATGAAGCTTCCTCCCAGAAGGCTTAAAAAGATGATACTTGTAACATCCTTGTCAATCTTTATTTTGTTGTATATGAGAGTTCCAAGAATACCAAACAAAGGAATAAGAAATACTTTTAAGCCTACCTTCCCCATGTCTCCTATCTTGAAATTTCCTTCTATAAAGAAATAAAGGGGAATCCAGGTGATAACTCCATATCTCACCATATTTAATAAGCACAGCGCTACTCCGCTCAAGATTATGGGGGGGGTTAATGTTGCTTTCACCTGTGATTTCATCTTTTGTTTTGGGCGGACTTCAATCTTTGGTTTAGTCAAAAGAAGGGTAATTCCTCTCAAAAACAAAAAAGCGCTCGCGACCCAAAAACCTGCTTGCCAGCCCCATGTCCCAACAGCATATGCAGATATAAGCCATGCGATAGAATTTCCGAATTGGTATGATGTGCCCAGGATTGTTGAGGTTCTTTCCCTTTCTTTTGATCCTTTTTGCATTTCCGCATTGGCTCTTACAATGGAAGACCATCCCATGGCTTGAAATCCTCCATCCATAATTTCCCCGAGAAGCAGGAGAATAAAAAATCCAGCAGTAAACCCAAGAAGTAAGTTCATGGCAGCAGAACAAATAAGGCCTATCGATATATAAACATATGGATTAAACCGTTCTGAAATCTGCCCATGAAGAAATTGACCTATTGCATAAGCAAAGAAAAATCCACTCGCGACCAAGCCGACGCTGTACATGTTCAAGTCCTTATATGTAGCTAATAGCGCCGGTACAACAATGCTCAAGTTTACTTTTCCAAAATAGTAGGTTGCATAGGATGTCCAAAGGTTCCAAAATGTTTTGTTCATAAGATCCTCCTTAAATCGTTATTTATACACATATTAAAAACTCTTTTGGTTTAGATATCTGCCAGAGGCGAATTTAGAGTCAAATAATTACTGTGGATGTCGCTTATTATCGCAATTTTCATTTTTCCCCAACAAGAATAAGATTTTTTACGTCGATTAGGCAGTCACCGTTTACATTTTTCATGTTATAAGCTTTCTTGAAAATTTCAGATCCATTTACATGCATTTTGTATATTCTATCTTGCTTTTCTATTTGTAGGCCGCTGTTCTTAAGCCAATCATGAACACTGAAGTTTTTCATTATTGAAACAGAGACTTTAATATTCTTAAATCCTGAGTTTTTCATAAGGCTTACAAGATTCTCTTCTGTAAACGTTAACCGTTTTTCTTTCAGCTTGAATATTTTTTTGTAGTCTTCCTTAACCTCTGGTGCAGGGGGAATCCCTTCTGAGAGGATCATTTTTCCTCCAATTTTTAAGATCCTGTAGCACTCATCCATTGCTTCCTGGGTTCTTTCAGTAATATGATGGAAGACCATCCTTGCCGTTAATTTGTCAAAAACATTATCGTAAAAGATGGGATTTCGAATATCTCTTTTGATGAAATATTTATTATCTCTCCAGTTACTGTTGTCGAGCATGTCTTGTGATATATCCAGGCCTATGACCTCTTGTACTAATGGGGCCACGGCATGTGCAATGACTCCAGTCCCTGTTCCTACATCTAAAACCAAATCGTTTTTGCTAAAATCAACTGAGGATTTAAACGCCTTGATATAAGCTTGTTCATGTACCCACTGAAGATCATTGTATTTTTTTGATCTTATTTTCCAAAAATGTTCTTGTTTCATATTGGTCATGTTAAATCCTTCTTTAATCTTCAAATTCTTTAAGAGCTTTTTGGTAATCTTCTATGGTATCAATCTCTTTCCAGCCGCGTTTAATAATCACGCAGTGGACAGGAACGCCCAGATCAACCATTTCTTGGATCATGTCTGTTAAATATGCTTTTTCAAAGACCGAAGTCCTTTGAAAAGGTTTCCCCCAAAAAAGTTTTTTAGCATTATTAAAGTGTTTTTTAATAATTTCTGAACCCCTGGATGTAAGTTTTATCATGCCAATAAATTCGCCATGAACATCATGTTTTTGCGTTAAAATTTTTCCGATTTCTACAACATTACTATTAGCATCAAAAATGACATTTTCAGCCTCTTCTATCGGATGGTCATTACGTCCTTCATAATATGCTCTCCAATCTATATCTACTACGATCGAAATGTCCTTTTTCGATTCAAGAAGCCTCTCGACGACCTGTTTTTCAAAGAGGATGTCTGAATAAGAAATGATCACTTCTCCTTCAATCTCTTTTTCTGCGTAGAAAAGTGAAGATAAAATATTATTATTCTGATAGTTATCATTGACATAATATTTAATACCCGGAAGGTTTATTTTGTCTTTTTGAAAACCTTTAATTATGACAAAATCATTTATCTTGCATGCCTTATATGAATCAAGCTGTCGTTGCAGCAGTGATTTCTTCCCGAATTTCAATAAACATTTTGGTATATTTTCTGTTAAAGGTTTCAGTCGGTTTCCCATTCCTGCAGCAATAATGATGGCTTTCATATTTTCCTCCTCAATTTTTCTCTTAATCTCTTTTATTTGTTTTCCTGTTAATCCGTATCTATCTATGGTTCTTATCAGCGATGAAATTTCATTGTTTTTTTTGATAATATCCGGAACATCCGGAGGGATGCTATTTTTTGCTTTCCCGGCAAGATCATATAAATACTCTAAATTAGCTTCTAATATGTCTGCAATTTTTTTAATTATTTCTTTTCTTGGGGCAGGTCTTTTATTGTTTTCAATATCGTTTATATATGAAGGGGAAATCCCTAGAAATCTCGACAGTTCTCTTTGCCCAATATCTCTTGTTCTTCTCAGGGTTTTTATATAATCCCCAAAAGCTTTATTTTTTTTCATATTAACGATGTTCTACTGTTCGCTAACAAGTAAACACATTGGTTTGATTTTGTCAAGGGAAAAAATCATTCAATTTGATATAACCTGGATGATTCACGAGTCGAAGAAGGACAAGAAATAACAGTCTATTGAAGTCCTTAGAAGTCAAGAAAAGTTTGTTGAGTTCTTTGAGTTCGTTGTGTTATTTGGGTTATTTTAATTGGATTTAGCTCAATGAACTCAAGAAACTGGATTCCCGTTTACACGGGAATGACGTATATTAAATGACTTTGGGCTAAGCTGCTTTGGGCTTTGGGCTCTTCTTCTTTCACTTGACCCCTTGATTCCTCGAACCCTTTTTTTCATTAGATCGGCTTGCCCGTAGGGAAAAAAGTTGCGATATGTGAAATAAATTTTCAGATGATTGTATTGATGTTTAAATGTATCGCAAATTTTTATGAATAATTCAGGTACTTATCATTTTTTTAAAACGCTTTGCAGCATAATGTTTAACAATATTTATAATAATCACGTATATATTCGAGGGTATAATAATAAACCAGAATACATAAATAAGGCTTTGCGGTTCTATAACCTGAAATAAAAAACCAATGACAAAATAAAAAACATGGGTCACAGGACCCATATATGTCCACATCACTACCACTTTCCTATAGTTTAACTTATAAATACCCGCTCTATCTTCATTAAAAACACTCTTTTTTTGACCATTAATTTTAGCGGTAATTTTTTCCGCTGCCTCTATCCCAAAGAGATAACCAACAAGAAATATATTAAAGATAATATCTATAAAAGATTTCCTTGATATTGCACCCTTAAGATGTTCCTTTCCTTCAGAAAAAGAAACTACGCCGTCGATAAAACCTCTCCCAATATTGAGATTATATTTATTTTTATCCATATCAAAAAGATAAGAATGCACAATGTGGCATATGGCTGCAGCAATAGATATAAGCAGGATATGGGAATCTGGATATTTGCTGAGAAACCTGAAAACAACGGTTACATATAGCGTGATCAAAACTATGTAATCAGCAACTCCATCCAACAACCGTCCTTTAGGAGAACCTCCTCCCCTTGCCCTGGCTAATTGCCCATCAACAATATCCAACAGAAGAGCACAAAAAAGCAAAAAAGCCGAAATTGCCGGATGAACACCAAAATAAAAAGTTACTCCACTGGACATCCCAAGAAACATAGCAAAATAAGTAACATGATTAGGCGTAACAAAAGTATTCAAAAGGGCTTTTACGATGAGGGATCCCAGCGGCCGGAAAACATACTGACTTAGTTTTTCATCAACATCGCGGGGTTTTACTGCCTTTTTATGATCGTATTTTAATTTCATTCAATTTCAATCCGGAAACATTAACATTAATTTATAACACAGGAAAAAACTGACGTCAAATCATGAAAAACTTTTTGGATAAATCCAGTTATTGGTGTATTTTAATCAGGCTATCGTACATTATTTCATCAAATCTTTTAAAAGGGGAAATTAAAAGGCGGGGGAGGCGCGACCTGGTACAATGAAGCCTTTCTCTAGGATTTTCAAAAAGGAGGTTGAAGGATCTTAATGCCGAGGATACGGAAGAAGGCAGGCAGAAAAATCGCCGCGTGGAAATAACTATCCGGAAACAATAAACAAAAAAAACAGGTGAGCCTTTTTACATCCTGCTCAGGATCTTTTCTGGCAGCCCTCAGAACAATGAGCTACTCGAGGATGGCTGTAGCGTTTCATTAATAACTCCTTGTTTTATATATTATAAGTATTATCTATTTACTAGGTTTTTGTCAAGGTCTAATTTGCTATCTCTCTGAAATTGACTTCCTCTCCTTGCTTTGCTATAAGGTCATTTAATGGAAGAAAAATACTCCCTCCAGGCAATCCAAGAATTGGAAAAGATCTTTCACCGCCAGCACATTCATCGCTCGCTTCGAATAAAGAGATATGACTCCGGGACAGAATTGACATACGATATCACAGGGGTCTTCCCTGCGGTCAAAGGCAAGATCACGCTTCTTATAGAAAAATATGCAGGTGGCGGATTTGCCGGCCAGGTTTACAAGGTAAAAGCCCTGCATGTTAACATCCCTGAAGGAAAAATCCCGGGTTTGGATGAGGGAAAAGTTTATGCTTTAAAATTCCTTATCCCGACTTCGGGTTTTGCACGCCTGTTCCGTAACACCATGTATGGAATTGCATATCAAGGCCCATTTTCCCTTCAGTTAAACCCGGATGCAGCACGGGCCGGGGCTCTCTGGCAAAAATTCATCCGCCGCGGAGCAAAACAGCTAACAGGCTTAGATCGATCAGTTGTAAACATTCTCGCCACTCTCATCGATAAGCGACTGGGAAGCTGCGGCGAGATCAGCGAATGGGTTGACGGCCGCATGTGGCGTTTTGAAGCCGATGACAACCTGGATGCCCGCAAGAAAAACAGAAAGGCAAATCAGGATTCCACGTCAGGATCTCCCGAATATCTTGCCAAAAAAAAATTCATGGCTGAGCTTGTAAGACTTATGCATGATATGGGCGCTCCAGAACTGGCACGGCAGTATGAATGGTGGACATGCAAAAGCCAGCCCAATGTCATGAAACGCCTGGACTCTGACCCGGATCCTGAACAAGGCCACGTAGCTGTGGATTTCCGGGCGGGTCTTGCTCTTCTACCTTTTCTTCCCCAAAGCCCCGGTGATTTTCGTCTTATTCTTAAAGGCATAACCCGAGGAAATCTTGTCCAGTTCGACAGAGGAAATTTAAAGATACTCAAGAAGTTCATAAAAAAGAACAAAGATTTATTTTCAGATATGACCCCGGCTCTTGTAGAGCTCGAAGAAAAAGACAGCGCTTACAGAAGCTCCCTTCCCGATATCACTCACCATCACCTAAGGCTTTTTTATAAGAGATCTCTCTGGTCCTCCATTCTGAACAGTGCCGTCACAGGCTGGAAGATCCGCAATTATATTGATGAAAAGACATGGGATAAGCTGCAGAAAAAAGGGCTTTCCCGTTTTTTATTCTATATTCTGGGTCTTTTCCCCTTTCTGGGAAAATTCCTGCGCAGAATATTCGGACACCGGGATTTCCGCAAACACTACGGACAAATATTGACCAGCCCCGGATATTTTATGCGGGCGAGCCGTGCGCGTATCGCCGAGAATCTCCTCCGCTGGCATAGGGCAGGCCGGATCAATGCTCAAAGAACGACACGTCTAGCTGCACATCCCCTCCGCTTCTATGCCCATATACCTCTATCCTTTCTCCCTGTAGGTCTTCACCGCTTCTTTTCAGATAAAACCTATGCGAAACAATTTTTTTATAATATCTTTATTCGCCCTGTGCGGCTATATTTCAGGACAGAAGAGCGGGAAAAATGGCTGCATGATATGGTGTCTCAGGGGGAAAAGAATGGTATGCTGTCTCCGGCGGAAACAAGACACATCCTGTCCCAGGTCAAGGAACCATTTATCCAGAAATATCTCAAGAGCCTTGCCGTCCACGTCTGCACGATCCCAGTAACACAGATCATCTCACTGATTGTCGCCTTTGTCTATGTCCGGCTTCATCCGGAATTCACATGGCAGCAAGCCACCATGTCTGCCGGATTGATCCTCGGTCTTTTTCAGGTCACTCCAATTTCTCCAGGTTCGATTGTTCGCGGCCTCTACGTCACTTTCCTTATCCTGCGCGAACGGAATTTTAAAGATTACAACATTGCTTTCTTTCTCAGTTTTTTCAAATACATTGGATATCTGGCATTTCCGATTCAAATGGCCTATCACTATCCCGAACTCGCCCGATTCATGGCCGGTCACTGGGCCACTGGCTCTGTTCACATCGTGCCGGTCTTCGGCGAACGCGGAGCTTTGCTTGAACACACTGTTTTTGATCTGTTTTATAATTTTCCTCTGACTGTGCGCCGCAGAATTCGCATCCGCCGGGAAAAACGATCTTCGCTGCGTCCGAGAGCCTGGCATATTTCCCTTTACGTCCTTTTTGGCACAGGCTTGTTTGCTGCCGTTGACCTTTTTTTCTACAGGTTTAACGGGCATCTCCCCCGCTTTGGAGATATCTGGTGGATCGGGATCTGGATCCCGATCCTTTTTTCAGCCGCAGTCTCCTTCGGCTCCGGAGGCATATCTCTAATTAAAAGAATCTTCTACGGAGCCGTGAGCGGGACAATAATCGGGCTTTTTTATGCGATTTTGAATAAAGCAATTCTTCCTGTAATCATATATGGACAAGAAGCAATGCCTGCAGCTGCTTCTCTCGCCGGAGGTCTTGGCCTTTCATCACTCAAGCGGATGATCTTGTTCTCCTTGGTGGCTGTACTCGGAGCCCTATTTGTTGAAACAAGACCTCTCAGAAAAGATTACTGAATGTCTAAATATACCGGATCCCCTTCTCTAAGGTTGGAATTCACCGCGATAAGTTTATAACGATACAGGGTCTCTTTCTCGACATTTCTATCCCAGTACGCAAAAGTATGCGCATTGAGTTCTTTTACCAACACTTCTCCTCCGGCGTTTATCAAATAGATCCTGTATCTAGTGATATCCTCATTATTGAGGTTTGTCCGCCACGTGATCATATTGATATACTCCCTTTGAGAAAGAGACCGGTTTAAAACCTTTTGTCCTGTCGCACCGTCCGGAGGATAGATAATCCTCTGAAAATTCGCCTGGAGTATTTTTTCTGAATCTATGGAAAGCGTGACCGGGTTATTCAGGTTAGCCTGTTTTATTCAGGTTAGATCGATCGGTCAGTCGGCCA
>CBDVEQ010000029.1:0-18031 GCA_965373045.1 uncultured bacterium
GTCAGCGAAGCTGTAGATGGGTCCGTATGGATGCGACATCCAGAACAAAGCAGCTGCGGCCGTGGGTGCCGATCACGATCTCACTCTCCCTGGGATGGACCACCAGGTCATGCACCGGGGTGGTCGGGAGGTGATTGCACAGGGAGAGCCAGAATCCCCCTCGGTTCAGGGACACATACACGCCCATGTCGGTGCCCAGGTACAGGATGTCCGGGGAGACCGTATCCTCACGGATGACGTTTATGGATTCGGCGGGCAGGCTGCCTGAGATGGAGGTCCAGGTCTGTCCGTAGTCGTGTGAAACGAAAAGATAGGCGGAAAAATCATCTTCGCGATACCCCGTCAAAGACACGTAAACCGTGGCCTTGTCAAAATGGGACGCCACCACTCGGCTCACCCACTTGTCCGGGAACCCAGCCCTGACCAGTGTCCAGGTTTTTCCACCGTCCTCTGTGACCTGGACATTCCCGTCATCCGTCCCTGCATACAGCAGTCCCTGCTGCAGGGCCGATTCGGAGAAGGAAGTGATAGTGCCGAAAGGGACATTGCCCTGCTGGTCCGGCCCCGGATTTGTCGAGAGATCGGGGCTGATGCAGGTCCAGCTGTTTCCCCTGTCGTGTGACTTGAAGACTTTGTTTGCGGCGTAGTACAGGGTGGAAGGGTCATAATGGGACAGGAAGAAGGGTGTCATCCAGTTTCGCCGGAGCGGGGGCTTGCTCTCCCCAGCCAACGGCATGATGTCCTCGGTCTTTCCGGTGCGCATGTTCTTCCTGCGCAGCACTCCGAACTGGTGCTCGTAGTAGATGACGTCCGGGTTGGTAGGGTCGAGCCAGGTGAAATAGCTGTCGCCTCCGCCCCAACGGTCCAGATAGACATGTGTCCATGGATCCTCAACACCGTACTTGGTCAACCTATCTTTGATATCGTGCGTGGACGGACCGAACAGCGCGGCGTTATCCTGGGTCCCACCGTAGATGTTGTAGGGCTTGGCCATATCCACGGTGACGGCATAGAACTCGCCGATGGGCAGGTTGTTGAGATGCAGCCATGTCTCTCCCCTGTCATGGGACATATAAAGCCCGCCGTCGGTTCCAAGCAGGAGGCGGTCCGGATCTCGTGGATCGATCCACAAGTCGTGCATGTCCAGGTGCAGGACCCGGATGTCATTGGACAACACATGGACGATAGTCTCGTTGACGTTCGAGAATGTCTTCCCGCCGTCTCGGGAGCGGACGAGCTTGTTTCCCAGGACGTAGATCTCCTCCGGGTCTTCCGGAGAGACTCGAATCAGGCAGAAATCATAGCCGATGACTGTCGGGACGGATCCCTCATGAGTCTTGTGCCAGGATTCTCCATTGTCGTCGGAACGGTAGACCTCGCCGGCGATGCGTCTTTTTCCGTCGGGGCGAAGGGCATGGTTATCCAGCAGGGCGTACACCGTATCCGGATCGGAGACAGAAACGGCCAGCCCGAACCGCCCCACTTTCTTTCCGGTCGGCAGCCCTTTCGTCAAGCGCCTCCAGGTACGTCCTGCATCCGTTGACTTATAAAGAGCGCTCCCTTCACCGCTGGCGGTGTGGTTCCAGGCTTTCCGGTCCCTCTCCCAGGCCGCTGCATACAGGGTACTGTGGTCTTCGGGGTCCATCACCACCTCGACGATCCCGACATGGTCCGAGATGTAGAGAATCTTTTCCCAGGTCTCTCCCCCGTCCGTGGTCTTGAACAGCCCGCGCTCTGCATTAAAACCGTAGAGATGTCCCAGCGCAGCCGCATACACCACATCCGGGTCCTTGGGATCGATCACGATCCGGGGGATGTGATGGGAGTCGTGAAGTCCCATGTTTTGCCAGGTCTTACCGCCGTTTATGGATTTAAAGATACCTGTCCCGGAATAGGAACTCCGGGCCATCAGGACTTCTCCAGTCCCTACCCACACGATATCCGGGTCGCTGGGGGCGATAGCAATGCAGCCGATGGCAAAAGTCGATTCGTTCTCAAAGATCGGTTCCCAGGTAGTGCCGTTGTTCACGGATTTCCAGAGATTACCGGCCCCAGGCCCCAGGTAGATGGTGAAAGGCTGATCCGGGTGGCAGGCGATGGCCTCGATGCGGCCGCCCTGGAGCTCGGGTCCCACGGCCCTCCATTTGAGATCCTTGAAGGGAGATTCGATCTTGAGTCTCTGATGATGCGCCCAGGACACCAAGCGCTCTTCGGGAGAGGTGGCTTGGCCGGCAGCCTGCATGATCAAGGCAGACATAAAAAGAATAAGGAAAAAAATTGGGTATCTCTTCATGATCAACTCCTTGGTTTGATACGCTTGACGATCCTCAGGCTGCCCTGGAGATCGATCCCCTCTCCCTTGATCTGAATGGTATGATCGCCAGGCCGCGCGAATTGGAAATACTTAGTGAAATAGGGACGCGGACTGTCTATCCTCTTTCGCACAAGGTCCCACCGGATCTGGTTGAAGCCCTTGCGGCCGACGTGGGTCTTTTCCCAGATGTTCCGCCCCCTCTTGTCCTTGATAGAGATGGTCACATCGGCGTTGTGGGTGAGAAAAAACGTGATGGGCACTTTTTCCATAGAGCTGTAATTCGGATCTCGGTGTGTGTCGTTGATCCAGGGAAGACGGGCCTCCGGTGTTTTAAAAAGCTGAGTCTCCTGGGGCGGCTTATCCTTGAAGGCTTCCTGGATGGACCGAAGGTTCATCTTGTAGATCCCCCGCCCGTGGGTTCCCACCACAAGGTCCATCTCCCTCTCCTGGATCACCAGATCGGATATGGCCGTGGCTGCCATTTCTGGGCCCAGCAGCGACCAGCTGCAGCCGCGGTCCACGGATATATACACTCCCCTGTAGAGCCCGGCGTACAGGATGTCCTCATTCGTGGGATCTTCCAGGATGACATAAGCGATCTCATCAGGCAGGTTTTCTGTGATCGAACGCCAATGTTGGCCATAGTCCTCGGATATGAAAAGATAATTGCTGAAATCATCATTGTTGATCCCGGTCACCGCCGCATAAACCCGTGCTTCGCTGAAACGGGAAGGGCAGATGCTGCGGATGTAGCGGTCGGGCAGTCCCTCGGAAAACTCGGTCCACTTGCCGCCGTCGTTGTGGGTAACCCAGAAGGCTCCCTTGTCCGTGCCGGCATAAAGAAGGCCGGGTTTCAAGGGGGATTCCGCTATGGCTCCCATGGCCCCAGTCCGTTTTCCCTCATAGGCCGACGCCGTGAGATCCTGGCTGATCAGGTGCCAGGTATCTCCCTGATTGAGGCTCTTGAAGATGTAATTTCCGCCGTGATAGAGGGTGAGCCGGTTGTGAGGCGAGATAAAATAGGGAGCAACGAACGCATACCTGAGCTCGCCGGGGTGGTCCTTGGCCAGCCGGGGTCTTATGTGTTGGGAACGATCCGCCCGCATGTCTTTGCGGAATATCGCACCGTTTTGGGACGAGGAATATACTGTGTTTGGGTCGACCGGATCGGGGATGGTCACGCACCCGTCACCGCCCGCCCAAGCATCCACCCACACATATTTCCACCCGTCCGGATACTTGGGTTTCCATTCCCGTGAGGGGCCGTATACCGAAGAATCATCCTGGGTGCCGCCGTACACGAGATAGGGATCCTGATCATCCACGGAGATGTCATAGAACTCCCCGGTCGGCAGGTTATTGTAGTGAAGCCAGGAGCTGCCCTTATCGTAGCTGACATACAATCCGCCGTCGTTTCCCAGAACCAGTTGATCAGGATTCAGCGGGTTGATCCAGAGCTCGCAGTGGTCCAGGTGCAGCGGATCGGCAGGATTGGGATTGAGGTGCATGACATCGCCTCCCACGAGCGTGAAAGTGTTTCCTCCATCCGTGCTGTGGGCCATTCGTACACCCAGGGCAAAAAGCTCATCGTCGTCTTTGGGATTTACATAGCAGTCTGTGAAGTACCAGCCGATCCCCGGGAAGATGTACAATTCCTCCTTGTGCGTCCTTTTCCAGCTCTTTCCCCCATCCCTGGTCCCATAGACCTCGGCCGCTAGCTCCCTGTTCTTGCTCAGATTGTCCACAAGGGCATAAACCCTGTCGGGATCGCTCCAGGAGACTGCCAATCCGATCCGACCGGTCTTTGGGCCGTCGGGCAGTCCTCCCCTGAGGCGGGTCCATGTCGTGCCACCATCGTCGCTCCTATATACGCCGCTCTCGGGTCCTGAGATCCCTGGGTTATTCTCCCACATGGAGACCATACACGACATCCGGGTTCGAAGGTGCGATCACCACGTCATTGGCGCCTACCCGTTCGTTGACATAGAGGACGTGTTCCCAGGTCCGACCGCCGTCCAGGGTCCTGTACAGGCCCCTGTTGGGATTGGTGGACCAGAAATGCCCCTGGACTGCTACGAAGGCAACATCGGGATCCTTTGGGTGAACTGCGATCTCCCCGATGTGATAGGAGTCAGGGAGCCCGGTGTTGGCCCAGGTTTCGCCCCCGTCATCGGAACGGAAGACTCCCACACCGGGCATAGTGAAGTTGCGAGCTTTCTTCAGGCTTTCCCCCGATCCTAGCCAGATGATGTCGGGATCGGAGGGGGCCAGGGCGATGTCGCCGATGCCCAGGGCCGGCTGATTTTCGAAGATGGGCTTCCAGTTCAACCCGTGATTGATGGTCTTCCAGAGGTTGCCTGACCCGAAGGCCACATACCAGGTCCCGGGACGGGAAGGGTTGCACTGGATCGCCTCCACGCGTGCGGAATTCATGACAGGGCCGAGCGAGATCCACTCGAGCCTGAACTCGGAGCTGTTCTTGTGCTCGAGATACTGTTCCCAGGACTCAAGCAGAGGGCTTTTTGCCTCTTGAGCGAAAGGAAAACCGCCAGCCCAAAAAATCATCAGGAAAAATGCCCATTTGATTATTTTCATTATTATTCTCCTGGCAAAATTGTCAGCGATCCACGAGAACCATCGAGTGACATATGTAGATCCAAAATCTGCGGTCATCGCGTCTCCAGATCCTTCTTAAGTCAGATACTAACCGCGCTTACCGGGGACCGGCCGGCAGATGAGTGAGCAGATATCGCGTCATAAGCATGCGTAGGTGCAGGGATGTGCCTTTGCCTCTCGATATGCCGTGGTCGCGGTTGGGATAAGTAAAATAGTCGAACTGTTTACCCAACTCAATGAGGCGATCCACCAAGCCCTCTGTTATTTCGAGATGGGTGTTGGTTTCTCCGGTGCCGTGTATGATCAGGAGGTCTCCTTTTAGTTTTTGGGCGAAGTTAATCGGGGCGGATTTATGGTATCCGTCCGGATTTTTCTCGAGGGTTCGCATGTAGATTTCCTGGAACCATGCGTTGTAGAGATGCGGCTGAGGCTTGGGGGCCACGGCGATTCCCAGGTGATAGACATCGGGCTTGCGGAACATGGCGTTAAGGGTGTTCGAGCCGCCGCCGCTCCAGCCCCAGATGCCAACTCGGGACAAGTCAACGTATGGCCGAATGCGGCCCAACTCTTTAATACCAGCGGCCTGATCATCGATGGAGAGCACTCCTAGAGTTGGAAACTCAGCTCTTCGCCACGCAGCTCCTTTCGGCGCCGGCGTGCCGCGGCTGTCCATGGATACCACAAGATAACCAAGGTCGGCGATCACGCGATGGTAGTCAGCGTGGTTGCGTCCCCATGCGTCCAATACTGTCTGACCGTGGGGCTCACTGTATACATATATAAAGACGGGATATTTTTTAGAAGGATCGAAATTGCGAGGCTTGATCATCCAGGCATCCATCACCACGCTACCGCCGATATCGAGTTGAAGAAACTCGGTGGGTCGGGTGATGAACTTTTTCATTTTATTACTCAGTTCTTTATTATCTTCAAGGACACGTAAAACCTTGTGTTCCGGCAGTTTTACCAATTCGGTAACCGGAGGCGTATCGAACGTCGAGTAGGTGTGGAACGCCCACTTGAAGTCGGGGGAAAAGTTGTATTTGTGTATGCCCGGTTGATTCGCCGGTGTGATCTGTTCAGTCCTACCGCTGCCATCCAACCGTGCCCGGTGGAGATATTTCTGTGTGGCATTATCCGGAGACGCGTAGTAATAAAACCAGCCGCAGGACTCATCTATCCTAGCAAATTCAATAATGTCATAGTCACCGGGCGTGAGCAAGGCCTGCTCCTTGCCGTCGCGCGATGTGGCAATAGTCTCGCCGACCCTAGCATAGCGGCTCTGTCTGACCTCGGGATACGTTGGATCACTCGGGATAAGCGATGCTCTAAACGGGACGCCGGACCTGTCGGTCTCCATGAAGGCGATCCATTTGCTATCGGGACTCCAGATAGCACTACCGTTCGAAATCGAACCGCTGACAGCGTTGTTGGTGAGCCGAACCGTCCGGTCGCTGCGCAGATCGCGCACGTGCAGGTTCCCTTGATCGGAGTAAACGGTAACCCGGCCGTCGGGGGATGTGTTGCCTGACCTTCGGCTGCGGGTTTCCTCTCTTCGAGGTAGGTCCATAACCGTACGCTTGCCGGTCACGACATTATACCGCACCTGCACTTGCTGGTTAGTTTCGGGATCCACCTCGGATACCGTATAACCCGAACTGTCCGAAAGCCAAGTCCCCCGAAAGGACCTGGCACTGAACTCTCTTTGTTCGTAAATCGCCCGCAATCGTGCTTCGGCATCAGCCGGGACCTGCGCTGAGCCGTTGGCGGCAAAAACCATCAGAACTGCGGTGACAACGGCCAGATTTAGATACAACATAATCATTCTTTTCAACATTTTTGCGCTCCTTCACTATAAGAATTTCCTTTTTGTGTACGCCTTCGATTCCACACAATTTTCCTCAATTTCCTTCCATTGATGTCTTGGAATGAACATATCACATGAAAATAGGTGATATCAAGAACTGGAAAAAGAAGCAAAACGACAAAGGATCCTGCTCATGATTATCATGTCAAGTGGTCACCTGACGGGAAAAGGATTTAAACTAGTTTTACAGGAGATATTCAGACAAAAAAGATAACCTTTAGGAGATAAATACTGTTCACAGACCATGTTCGGTTCGAGAAATGATCTCCTCCTGAATATCAGGGCTCAACAGGACAAAGTAGTCTGAATATCCTGCCACGCGAACCAGCAGATTTCTATAGCTCTCGGGATGTTCTTGCGCATCCCGCAGGGTCTTTTCATCGATGATATTGAACTGTACGTGATGCCCACCCAGGTCAAAAAAACCACGTATCAATCCTGCCAGCTTTTGCAGATCCTTCTCGGTTTTCAGGATTTGAGGACTTATTTTCATGTTAAGCAAAGTGCCATTACAACGGGCATGGTCAAGCTTGCCCACGGACTTGGCTATGGCTGTTGGGCCGAGTCTGTCATGGCCCTGGACAGGAGAGATGCCTTCAGAAAGCCATGTGCGGGCACGGCGGCCATCCGGAGTAGCCCCGGTCAATTTACCGAGAGCGATATGGGCCGTTGTGGGCAGGAGGTTGACGTAATAATTAGCACCCTGAATATCCCGGTGTCTCTCCACTTCGTCACAGAAGATTCTCTGGGCAAGGATTGCCAGAATATCAGCATCGTTGTTGTCATTTCCGTAATGTGGTGTCTTGTTCAAAAGAGCGCTGTGCAATATTTCGTGGCCCTGGAAATCTTCGTCCAACGCCTTTTTTAATTCAGCCATCGTAAAATATCTTTTTTCAAAAATATGTTTTTTTATGGCGGATAATGCGTCTGAAATCGTTCCTAATCCAACGCCAGAGATAACGGCTTGATTGTAGCGCGCACCTCCACTATGCCAGTCCTGTCCCTTTTTAATGCAGTCATCAATCACAGCGGATGTAAAAAGAACAGGACAATGGACAGCATAGATATCACGGAAGATGTTATCGTACTTCACTTTTAATTCAACAAAATAGGCAACTTGCTGCTGAAGGGCATCGATTACCTCCTCGAAAGTGGAGAACTCGCTGGGATTGCCTGTTTTAGGGCCCAATTGTTCATCTGAGAGACGATCGATCCCATCATTAAGTGCCAGCTCGAGGCATTTGACAAGGTTAAAATATCCGGAAGAAGCCATCCGATCCTTGCCGTCGCAGTTGGGTGATACACAGCCATTGACACTTCCTGAGCGGGCATCTTCCAGCGTCTTGCCGCGCTTTACCATACCCAGAACTATGGTATCGCTGTTAAATAGAGCGGGGAGTCCCATCCCGTACTTCAGGAGTTCACAGCAGCGTACAAGGAATGGATGAGGAGTTTTTGTGCTGATCTGAGCTGAGAGTTGAGGTTGAGGAAGCTTGACGTGCTCTAATGCAGTAAGGCACATGTACGAAAGTTCATTTGTGGCATCCCGGCCACCAGGAGTAAGTCCACCTATATTCAGGTTTTGAAACTCTGGATAGGAACTGCTGGTATCAGACTCGCCTGAATCCTTGGCTATCGTGATCTCGTCCAGTTTGACCCACAAAAGATCGAGCAGCTCTTGAGCCTCTTCTTCTGTGAGCTCGCCGGATTCGATGCTGTGACAGTAAAATGGGTACATGTACTGATCAAATCTGCCGGGAGAGATGGCGTGGCCGTTTGTCTCCAGATTAAGGACCAATTGGGTGAACCAGAAAGACTGGAGGGCTTCATGGAAGGTTTGTGCGGGATCGGCTGGCACTTTTTTACAGATCTGGACAATTCTCTTTAGTTCTTCCTTTCGTCGTTGATTTTTCTCTGTGGAGGCTAAGCGGAGTGCTTCATTTGCGTAACGGCCTGCAAACATCACAGCAGCGTCACAGACTGAAGATACGGCTTCCAGGAATTGCTTTTTATGAGTGTATTCAGGATCTTGAGATCGAAGCCTGGAGAGGGCTTCTTGAATATCAGTTTTAATGCCTTTCATGCCTTTATTCAGCACCTTGGAGTAGCTTACTGTAATATGGCCGATCGTACGCGAGGTGAAATAATTGTAGATCACTCCCCGTGAATCCGCTTGCCATATCTCTTCAGGGACTGACTCCAGTATCCGGTCATATATCTGGCGGCCTTTCCAATAGGGGAATACCTCTTTGCGAAGGACTTCCTTGGTCTTTTCACTGACAAAAAAAGGTGTGTTGTCCCGGGTTGACAGGAGGTCAAGGTCTCGCTCGAGCCAGCTGCAATTGATTTCAGGGAAAACAGGAGATCCGCAGGGTTTAAAAGTTTTCATTCCTACAATAAGCTCTCCTTCTTGAATGTGTACAGGTTGTTCCCGCAAGATCTTTTCCAGCATTTTAGCACGGCGTATAACGATTGGCTGTCCCTCCGTTTCCTGATAGCTCTTCGTTGCTGCCAAAGCACGGAAGGGGAAAAGCTCATGGGTGACAGTCTGATTCCTCTTGACACCCAGCATGACTTTCTCTGTTGGATGGCTCAAATCAGGGTAGTGAAAGGTCACCGGGGTTTCTGCCTTATGCTCTGCAGTAGAAGTGGATATTTTCTCACTTGTTCTTTTTGTCATAATAGAATCTTAGTTTGAGCATGCTTTTTTTTGCATAGAAAGTTCATAATCAATTTAGTTATTTAATAAATTATAGAGCATCAATGTGAATCCTGTCAAAAGTCATAGAGAGAGTAGAGAGAGGGACGTTCCCCAAAGTCCCATACAATTAGGGAATGTCCCTTTCAAAAGAAAGCGATCTCCTTGATCACTTGAAAAAGCATGCTACATGCCGATATCATGGATATTAGGTGAAAGTATCGACAGTTTTTATGAATAATTTAGGATTGTCATGGAAGGAGTTTTAAATGATCGTCGGCATTCTTTGTGCTCTGGGAGTATTCGCAATTGTGTTTGCTGGATATTTCTTCAAGGATTTATCGGCTCATAAAGCCAACCTGGAAAGAGAAACTCGTTTTGTTACGGCTGCAGGTATCGGATTTGTAACCAACTTCTTAGATACCCTGGGAATTGGCAGTTTTGCTCCTATGACTGTCTTGCTTAGAGGTTTTAAACAAATTCAAGACAGGGTCATTCCAGGCACATTAAATGTCTCCTGCGCTCTTCCGGTTGTGGTCGAAGCCTTCATTTTTATTACAGTGATTAAAGTAGAGATTGTAACTTTAATCTCTATGATCATAGCCGCTGTTATTGGTACTGTTATCGGTGCTGGCATCGTGGCTAAATTGCCGGAAAAAAAGATTCAGCTGGTTATGGGTATTGCATTATTAACAACTGCTTTTTTTATGCTTTCCGGTCAATTTGGATGGATCGCCGTATTAGGGACTGGGGAGGAGATTGGATTAACAGGATGGAAATTGATCATTGCCGTTGTAGTTAATTTTGTATTAGGTGCCTTTCAGTCCGCAGGTATTGGAATGTATGCCCCGAGTATGGCTATGGTCTATATTCTTGGAATGTCCCCAAGGGTTGCTTTTCCAATCATGATGGCTTCTGCGGCATTCACTTTGCCCCCGGCTTCTATTAAATTCATCAAAGAAGGCGTTTATAACAGAAAAGCTTCTCTGGCCATTACTGTTAGCGGAATCGTGGGAGTATTAATCGCTGCCTATATCGTTAAGTCTTTACCAGTGAAAATGTTAATCTGGTTAGTGATTGTTGTTATCGTTTACACAGCGATTTCTTTATTATTGAGGGCAGCGGGAAAGAGTAAATACTATGCCAGGTAAGAAAGGTCAGGTCTGTGTGCGCCTTCGATTCCACACAATTTTCCTCAATTTCCACCTCCTAATGTCCTGGAATGAACATATCACATGAAAATAGGTGATATCAAGAACTAGAAAAAGAAGCAAAACGACTTGCTGTGGACATGGAAACCGGTATGTCTCCAGCGCAATATTTTCTGTATTAGTGTAAGGTTGATCAGCTGCTTGCCAAACAGAAGGTCGAGGGTTCAAATCCCTTCGTCCGCTCCACCATCTTTTCCCCTGTAAAGCACTGATTTTGATTTAGCCTTAGTTAATTAAACTGAGCCTTTTTATCATAAATTTTCCTTAACACTCCTTATGGCTTATATCATATGAACAAATAAAATTAGGTCAATAAAAGGCAGGCCTTGTGCTATACTACAGCGCCAATGGAATCTTTGCTGAATTTTCCCTTCTCAGGACAAACTCTTTCCCTGGCCTCAGCATTCATCTGGGCCATAGCGGTCATTCTTTTCAGAATAAGTGGTAAAGCCGTTCATCCTCTTGGACTTAATCTATTTAAATCTATCCTGGCCACCTTCTTATTTATCATCACCATACTTATTCTCAATGAGCCTCTTTTTCCTCTGGTTCCCTTTAAAAGTTATTGCCTGTTCTTATTAAGCGGAGTAATAGGTATCGGAATATCAGACACTCTGTTTTTTGCCTGCCTTAATCGTTTAGGCGCAAGTCTTACTGCAATAGTCGATTGCAGTTACAGTCCTTTTGTGATCTTTATGGCTGCCCTCTTTCTTTTTGAGAAATTGACCATATTCCAGATCTTTGGGGCTTTTTTAATAATTACTGCCGTAATTGCCGTATCATACGAAAAAAACAACCTATCCATTCCCAGAAAAGTTCTTCTGACCGGAATTGCTTTAGGGATAGCAGCCATGTTTTCTATGGCTGTAAGCATTATTATAATGAAGCCTCTCCTGGGAAAAACATCGATCATGTGGGCGACACTGATACGGACTATCGGGGGCATACTGTTCATCGGGGCAGCTCTCAAGGTTCATCCGAAACGCCGTTCCATTCTGGCTGGGATATTATCACGCCGCAACTGGAAGACCATGCTTCCCGCTTCTATACTTGGGGGGTATATAGCATTTATCACCTGGATGGGAGGGATGAAATTTACCCAAGCATCAGTAGCTTCCGCCTTAAACCAAATGCATACTATATTTATTTTCGTCCTGGGAGTAATATTTCTTAAGGAAGGAGTTACCCTCAGAAAAACCATCGCGCTGCTTATAGCTGTTATAGGAGTTTTATTAGTTACACTGTCATAAGAGGAATTATTAAACCATACAAAAAAACAAACGCTTGGAAAGGATTATAAGTAACCATTCTAATATTCGGCAGCGGTTTCCTATGCTGGAAAAAGATCTTTTCGGTAATAAAAGAACCTATTTAAACTGCGGAGCCGGCACCATAACTGTTGACACGGCCGTAAAAGCCATAGAAGATGCGGCTCAAACATCACATCCCATGCCGGGAGAGGTATATCCGGCAGAAATCGCTACAAAAGACCTGCATTGGGAGGTCAGGAGTATAACTGCTGATTTTATAAATGCAGACTCCGCAGATGCGAGGCACAATGGATGAAGCTGTAGACTCCATTATTAAGAGAATTCCAGGTAAAACAGGTCTCTATTGCTTACCTTAATATTTCAACTTCTTCTATCGTCTTAGGAACTGGTTTTCCCAGGAGTTTGTACCCGCTGGAAGTAATAAGGAAATCTTCTTCGTTCCGCAGTCCTCCAAAATCTTTATAGGTTTCAACTTTGCCATAATTTATAAACTGGATTAATTTTTTTTCAGCTTTCCACATATCTATAAGTTCGGGAATAAAGTAAATCCCCGGCTCTATGGTAAGCACATATCCGGGTTCAAGTTCTCGGGCAAGCCGAAGTGATTTTAATCCGAACTGCGTGCTTTTCTTTTCACCGTCATAACCTACATATATTTCCCCCAGGTTTTCCATATCATGCACATCAAGGCCCATCATGTGCCCTGTACCGCATGGAAAAAACAAAGCATGGGCTCCAGCCGCAACTGCTTCGTCTACATCCCCGCGCATAAATCCCATATCTTTCATTCCGGAGGCGATGGTCTTGCAGGCCAGAAGGTGAATATCTTTAAATTTTACACCCGGTTTAAGAGCAGCCACTGCCGCTTCATGAGCAGCCAAAGCTATATTATAAATCTCTTTTTGCCGGCTGGAAAACTTTTTCCCGACCGGAAATGTGCTGGAAAGGTCACCTGCATACCCCATAGCAGTTTCAGCTCCTACATCCAGCAGGAACATATCCCCCACTTTTAAAGTATTACCATGATAATGATTATGCAGGGTTTCTCCATGTATAGTGGCAATGACAGGGAAGGATATCTGCCCACCGGAAGCAAGAGCGATCTGCTCTACTACTGCGGCAACTTCGGCTTCATTCATCCCCGCTTTGGCGATCTTCATAGCTGCTATATGCATATCAGCCGAAGTATTGACAGCCTTTTTGATCTCTGCAACCTCTTCTTTTGATTTTATATTCCTCTGAGCGACTACAGCTTTTATAAATTCGACGGAAGCCGATCTTGCTGTTTCCTCAGGATGTATGCCTAATAGGTTAAAATATTTTAAAGAATGCTCCGCCCTGTAAGGAGGGAGAAAATGGATTTTCCCTTGTTTCTTTTTTACTTTCTCTATATATTCTTTCAGCTTAGCCGCTGGGGCTGTCTCTTCAATCCCTACTATCCGGCTTTTTTCCTGGAGTGTCGGCTGGGTTCCCATCCAGATAATATCATCAATAGTAAGTTCATTCCCAAAAATTACTTCTCTATCTTCATCTAGATCTATGATCGCATTCAATCCGGCAGAGTTTAAGCCGAAATAATAGAGGAAAGTACTGTCCTGCCGGAAGTGGTAAGGATTATCCGTATAATTCATGGGGCTTTCCTCATTACCCAGAAAAAGCAATATTCCAGAACCTACCTGTTTTTTTAGACGATTCCTTCTTTTTACATAGGTTGTAATATTGAACATGAAATGTCGCCTTTATTATTTGTCATCCCTACTTTATCAGAACAATAATTTGTTTACGAATATATTGATATAATTAGAATTCCAGGATGGAATAAATTACTAAGACAATCGTCTTTTACTATAAAGAAACGCTATAATAAAAAACATGCCGACGCATTGGAATGATAAAAAGAAGAAAACTATTGAGGGCTTAATGACCTATAGAGAAAAAGTTTTTTTCATCTGCCTAGGATATACAAAAAATCCCTGCGATGCAGATGAGTTAACTCAGGATATCTATCTCAAAGCATTGAAGAAATTGGACAGTTTAAAGGACTTCACATAATGGAGGGGGCGGGTGAAAAGATATAAGGCAATCATCTGTTATGACGGAACAGACTTTCACGGCTGGCAGAAACAGCCTGGAAAAAAAACTATTCAAGGTTTTCTTGAAAAAGCCCTGCTGAAAATCTCAAAAAAAAACATCCCGGTAATCGGGTCCGGTAGAACAGATGCCGGAGTTCATGCCCTGGGACAGTGCGCTCATTTCAGCATACCCATTGATCTTAATGATAACGAGCTCTCCCGCGCCCTCAACTCTTTACTTCCCCCTGACATCCGGATCTTATCCCTTGAAAAAGCAAGCCCGGAATTTCATGCCCGCCGTTCAGCTAAGTCAAAGATCTATCAATACCGCATCTTTAATTCTGCCCATATCAGCCCCTTTGTAATCCGTTATGTCCATCACTGGTTCGGTCCACTGAACATTAAAGATATGAAAGAAGCAGCCATATTGTTCGTCAGGGAAGCTGATTATAACCCATTCTCATCCAATCGGCTTCTCCATCCGGTACGCCGGGTCACATACTCTGAGATCAGGAAGGAAGGAGACGAGATTATCTTTACTATCGAATCCAGCGGATTTCTTCGTTACATGGTCAGGACCATTGTGGGAACAATCCTTGAAGTGGGAAGAGGGCATCTGTCACATGCAGATATTGAAACCATTTTTAAAAAAGGAAAGCGGACACGCCTGGCTCCTACGGCTCCGGCTAAGGGATTGTGCCTCATTAAAGTCATCTATTAAATCATTAAGAAACTGCTTTATTCACGGATCGAGATTGCCGTAGCTGCGAGGAGTGGTTCGTGAAGCTGTATTTATATACTGCGAACGGAACACGACGAAGCCACTGCGGTGAGATCGGCTCGCCCGAAGGGTAAAAAATGCCGATAATAAAATTGAGATATTACAGAAATGTTACAGAACAAAGTTATGACGGAAATTGTTCGGATAAAAGCCTGACTAGATGTTTTATAATATGTTAGGTTATCGGCAGTTTTTATAAATAAAGCAGGCTATATATTCCTTCCCATAACCAGCGCATCCTCTGTAGGATTGGAATAGTACCCTTGGCGAATTCCAAGAATCTGAAATCCCAGTTTGTTATAAAGAGCCTGGGCAGCAGTATTAGACGGCCTGACCTCGAGGAGGACATGTTTCGCCCCTTCCTTTTTAATCTGTCTCCTTATCCGGTGCATCACTTCTTCTCCCACTCCCAATCTTCTGAAATCAGGATGGATAGATATATTGCTGATCTGCACGTTCTCATTAAGAAACCAGTAGATTACATAGCCTATGATTCTATTAACAGGCTTATAAACAATAACATATGGGTTGGAAATCGGAGCATTCTCGATCTCCCCCTCAAAAGTAGACGGCATCCATGGATTGGGAAAGGAGATGCATTCTATCTCTAAAACGATAGACAGGTCCTCATGGGTCATCCGTCTTAAAAAAAATGAGTCTCGTGGAATACGTGATTCAGGAATGGAAACCTCCAGACAAATAAAATGATATAAGCTATGTGTAGCTGTGCAGTCCTGACAGCAAGTAATTAACGCCAAAATATGTAAAAAGGGCCGCAAGAAAGCCAATGATGGCGATTATGGCGGATTTTTTTCCCCTCCACCCCATCACCAGCCGCGTATGCAGATAAATAGCAAAAACAAACCAGGTGATCAGGCTCCAAACCTCCTTGGGGTCCCAACTCCAGTACCTCCCCCACGCCTTGTAAGCCCAGACCATTCCAAAGACCAGGCCGCCAAGCGTAAAAACAGGAAGGCCAATGCTAACGCTCCTGTATGAAATGGAATCCAGCTTCTCTGATGTTAATCCTGATGGTGATATTTTCCCCTTTTTTTCTTTATATTTTTCTGCCAGATACATGATGCTTGTGACAAAAGCAATAGCAAAAAAGGCCTCTCCAAACAGTGTGACCGAAACATGAAGCCAAAGCCAATAGCTCTGAAGGGCCGGAACAAGAGGAGTTGCTTCTTTAGGCATAAGCGGCGATGAGGCCAGAGCCATAAGCCCGATCACGATCATCATAAAATAAGGCCCCGCTTTCCGGATCTTGAATTTCCATTCAATGAACACATAGGCAAATGCAGCGGACCAGGACAGAAAGGAAAGAGACTCATACATATTTGTAAAGGGCGCATGCCCGCTTTCGAATATTCTTAATACCAGGGCAACTGTGTGAGAGATCAGACCTACAATAATAGTCCAGTAGCCCTTTTTGGCAAAGCTCCCTTTTTTGGAAAAAAGAAAAATAAAATAGTTAAAAGCAGATAAGATATACAAAATAAATGCAACCAAAAAAAATATACTTTCATTCATTTTCTACTTCCTGATACATTCAATGATCTTTTCGAATTCCTGTTTGAAAGATTCAGTATTTTTTGGGGCTGATCCTCCCAGAATAATCCGGGTCTTCCCTTTTTGTTCTTCCATAATGACCCTGATTTCAGAGGGTATCCAATAGAAAGCAATAAAAAAACCTAGCATAAGAAAGATGCATCCAGTCCAGATAAGGGGCACTCCAGGGTCTCTTGCCATTTGGATTCCGGAATACTGCCCTGCTTTGAAGTTTACTAAATTGAAAGACAGCTCGGTTTCTTTCTGTGAATGCATCCGCTCAAAGTCCGGATATTTAGCAAAAAGCCATCCGGAAAATATTTCTTTCCTCTCCTTTACTACCTTAATGAAAACAGCAGGATTGTTTGGCTCGAGGGATCTGATTACAACTTCATTCCTTTCATTTAAAACAAAATCAGGAATAAAACTCATGGCATGAAGTTCCAATCTCTGGTTGCTAAACACAACAGTGTCACCGATTTTCAGCGTGATATATTCGGATATCGAGGAATCATTCTTATCGGTCACATGGATCTCTACTAAAGAATTATCCCAATCCAATCCATAAATGTTCTGGTAAAAAACAACGCCTTTATATGCCAGAGGGTGATTGACTTCAACAACTTTAGACAAGATCTCTTTATCATTATCGATAACAGTAAGAGTGCTTTTCCAATCTTTGACACTGCCGTTGGCATAATATTCCGTTTCAAATTTATCAAGTCTGAGTGAAAAATCCTCATTGGGGACCGGAAAAGTCTGTCCCTCCCTAAGTGATAGAGTTGTCCTGAATCCCGCCATTCCACTGATGATCCCGCCGGCCAAGATAATCAGCAGGCCAAGATGGACGAGATCAGAGCCAAACATTCCCAGACGCTTTTTCTGCGCTAAAATAAAGAAATGACCCTCTTTTGTGTCTTCTTTAATGCGATACCGTCTTGATAACAAGGCCGTTTTTACTCTCTCTTTGGTCTGTTCTACCGCTTCATTCGTTTCCAATTGGTCTTTAGTCTTTAGTGACTTCAGTTTTTTCTGCTCAAATTCAAGGACGGGATGAAAAACCTTCTTCAGCTTAGGGGTCAAACGCGTCAAAGTACACACAATTGTATTCATCGAGAGCATCAAAAGCAGCCCTATGTACCACCAGGATTGATAGAGGCGGGTGACTTCAATCCGGATCATCAGATCAGACATCTGGCCGTATCGTGCGGCATATTCAGCCGCGCTTCTTCCCTGTGGAACAAGTGTACCCAGGATGGAGGCTGAAGCAATGATGATCAGAAGGACAATGGCCAGTTTTACTGAAGAAAAAAATCCAATCAGGGATTTCATAATATACCGCTCAATTTATAATAATAAGAGGTTGTCTTCCGCCTGGGATCTACGCATGTAAATAGGTTCTATATCCAGGAAATTTTTTCCACGCCCCTGTTTCAGAAGTTTATAGCCCAATATCCCCACTTCATGGGCAATAAAAAGAGACCGGCGAGGAAATCGTGACTTGTCGCCGAAATACTTTTGGATCTTTTCCCTGTAAATATCTGTTCCGGTTCCTATAAAAGAGATTACTCTGCGTGCCGGCAGGAGGGAAAAGAATTGGTCAGGTTTATAGGCTCCCTGAGAGACTATCTCTGCTATTTGGCTTCCTCT
>CBDVEQ010000030.1:0-17700 GCA_965373045.1 uncultured bacterium
TTCAAAATTTATCCGGACTGAAGGCGCCTTTTCTTCCTTTGTCTTGGATGGTTTTTTCGCTTCTTTTTTGGATTTTGTTTCTTTTTCTGCTTTTTCCTTTTTGACCTCCTCCTGGTCATTTTTATCTTTAAAGAGAGGAGGCACTGCTTCTGTCAAGGGGACAGCATAAATATTAGTTGATTCCCTGAAAACATAATCGAATTCAAAACTTGAAAAATTCAAGTTGAAACTCCTGTCTGAGAGGAAAAATATGTATTTTCCACAAGTTGAAAAGACAGGGGAGGAATCTATGAACATATCATTCGTTAGCTGGAAGGCTTTTTCCTTGTCCAAGGAATAAATCCAAACCGCATCTTGAGTATTATCACTGTATTTTGTATAGACTATCCACTTGGAATCAGGAGACCAGTCATAATCTGTGATATCAAAACGGCGGGCTTTATCCACATATGTGATGTTATTAGTTTTGATATCCAGGATCTGTAAATCCTGATTCCTGTCTGAGAAAAGAACCTTTGAGCTGTCAGGAGACCACACAAGGGGATACCGCCATATCTCGCTTCCTTCTGTGAGTTGAGAGACAGCATTATCCTTACTCCTGTCCATGAGGTAAATCTCGTATTCACCGGTTTTATCCGAGTAGTATGTTAAAAATTGCCCATCAGGGGACCATGCAGGGAAGATTTCCCTTATTCCCTGAGTGTCAGTCAAATTGTAGGTAATTCCTTCCTTTGCAGGAATTGTGAATAGATCCCCTCTAGTTTCGAATACTGCTCTTTTTCCAGAAGGGGATATGTTAAAGCTTGTTATATTTTCCTTAACATTTTTAAAATAGGGCATAACATGAGGGCTGTCATAATTGATGTTGACCTGTATCCTTTGATTCTCGTTTGTGTTGAGATTTAGTTTGTAGATGTAACCTCCATTCTCATAAACAACAAGCCCGTTTTCACCAGAAGGCCAGAGAACATCGTATTCTGAGTGACCTGTAATTTTTTCGATCTTTTCTGTAGCCAGGTCATAAGAATAAATATTTAAGGTTAAGTCTCTATCCGAAGCAAAGTAAATTTTATCCTTATACCACATGGGATGCTGGTCGGTTCCAGGGAATGTCGTCAATCTTTTTGACACGTCTTTTTCAAGATCATAAGTCCATATATCCTGGGCCATTCCTCCCTGGTATCTCTTCCAGGTTCTGAATTCTCTGCCAATTGGAGTGTAAGTGATTTTTTTCGCGTCTGAAGAAAATGTTCCTCCTCCTCCCTCTGGTATCTGCAGGGGAGTCTCAAGTCCACCATCAATACTCACAAGAAAATATTTCCCTCTTCTTCGTCCGTATGGAGTCCTATTTGCCCTGACCAGAATTTTCTGGCTGTCAGGCGTCCAGTCAAGAACCTGATAATCAAAACCACCTCTTGGCGGCATCATTCCCACATCATTGTAGTAGGTGAGCTGTGTTGGGATTCCACCTGTGATGGGCATGATGTAGACCTGCCGGGAACCTGAATATTCAGCAGAAAATGCTATCCACCTGCTGTCCGGTGATATTTTAGGAAATAGCTCCCTGCCTTCGTGAGACGTGAGTTTTTTTGCTGCTCCACCTGTTGCTTTAACAGACCAGATGTCTCCAGCATAGACAAAAACAATCAGGTCTTTATTTATGTCAGGAAACCTCAGCAGCCGGGCATCATTGACAGCAAAATTTGACGTAACTGTACAAAGGCATAAAAAAATAAATAAAGTTGTTTTTCTCATACTACCTCCTTTTTTCGCTACCGGGAATTATCTCTCAATTTTATTCATTTTATTACTAAGTATCGGGTCTTGTTGCCGCACCAGGATAAAAACTTTTCAAAATCGGAAAAAACAAGCCCAATTGTGGATGTATTGACATTGGGATGAAAATTAACGAATTCAGCAGTTTTTAGATCCTGGTCAATTACAACCTGTACTTCTTTCTGGGTATCATTGATCAGACCGAAGGGTGAAACAGCGCCAGCTCCAAGCCCAAGAAAACGCATTAACCGCTCCGGAGAAGCAAAACTGAGCCTGTCTTCTCCCAATTTTACATTCAAGGCCTTTAGATCTGCTCTCTTCGAGCTTTCCAGGATGATAAGATAGTGACGACTGCCTTTTTTGTTGCGAATAAAGAGGTTCTTACAATGAGTCCCTTCAATATCTTTCCAGTGTTTTTCTGCTTCTTCAACAGTAAAAACCGGAGGATGTTCGTATTTTTTATAGGATATTCTCAGTTTTTCTAAAACTTCGTATACTTTCTGCTTGCTTTTAACTGCTTTCTCCATTAATCAGAAGTTAATCAATAGTATTTTGTAAAACTCAACTTTTAAAGAATAATTTATTTATGACAAGAAATCTACAGTAAAATCCTCGGCCGCTGTCAAAAGCCGGGTTTGAGAGTTGGCAGATTGCACGCAGACAGGCACAGGCAGGCCGATGACGACATACTCCGGACTAGCAGAGATGTTGATTCAATAATCAGACCAGAATCCGGCACGGATAGGATAAGTGAAGGAAACGAAAAAAGGGCAGATGCCCGGCATCCGCCCTTTTTTTTAAGTATCTTTATTTCTCCAGTGTCAACCTGCCGTGCCCGTAGACATTGTCTTTTCCGGACACTCCCAGGTCGGCGGCCCGGCCTTTAAGAATGGCCCAGACTTCTAGAGGTGTGTAGGGGGTTTTTCCCACCATGAGAGCGATGGCTCCTCCGACATGGGGCGCGGCCGCCGAAGTGCCATAGAAGTTGGTATAACCGTACGAATCGGTCGTCACGCCAGAAGGAGCGGCAATATCCGGTTTTATAAGTCCGGCGAGGTTGGGTCCCTGAGAGCTGTAGCTGTGAATGAGATAGGGGGACGTGTAGTTATTGGCTCCGACCGTAATGGAATTCTCTGAGTCGGCGGGGATGATCAGGCTGCCTGCTGCGACCGGATGCTCGATGGAACCGGAATTCCCCGAAATGAAGAGGTCGAACTTGACGTTTTTGGTGGCACTATATTTTAATATCCTGACGCCCCAATAGGTTGATGAGCCGGACCACCAATAGCCGATGAATTCAGTCGGCCATTGGCTGCCGGTCTGCCAGTTAAAGGAGTATGCAACATGCCACCACCAGCCGCCGGACCAGATGAGAAGTTGAAGATCGTAATCCTGGTCAGAGCCGCTGTAGTCGGTGCCGTCCCAGGAACCCCAGTCATACCATTTAAGAGAGGCGGAGACCGCTGTCCAAGACGGAACCCAAAAATCGCAGATCTCGCTTCCGGCAGTGAAATTGTGCCTATTATCGCTGTCCGGATCGCTCCAGGTTCCCTGATAGTGGTCGCGTGCTGCATTCCCCGAGGCGTTGACCCAGGGAACACCCGCGTTGTGGGCTGTATTGACGATCTCACCGTAGGGCCCTGTGGTGCCGTCCCCGGCCCCGGTGATGAACCCACCGGTCGACGCTGTGATGACGTCGACTCCCTGACTGATCAGCCAGTTGACAGCATTCTCCTTATTGCTAAGGGTGGAGTAGTTGGCCAGATAAAGTGAGGCGTCCGGGGCCATGTCATAAACGATCTCGGCGCAGGCCGTGCCGTGGACAGTATTGGCGCTGATGTCGTTGTCGTTCCTGAAGGATTGGGCGGTGACCGAGGGGGGAAGCTCCGTACCCAGAAGGCTAAAGTATCCCTTGAATCCTATGTCGAGGACGCCGACTTTTGCTCCGTTTCCCCGGTAAGGTAGCGTGGAATGCCAGGAGTTGGCGCCGGTGGCAGCGACTCCTTCGGACGTCTCCATCGAGAACTCACGAAGGGGAAACCTGATGTATTTCACCGAGGGCGAATCAGCCAGTTGAACCAGGGTCTTCAAAGACAGGAGGCATTGAATCCTGTTTTTTTGAATGCTTTCCACTTCACCGCCCAGGGTTTCAATGAGCTTCTGTGCTTTTACCGCCACCTTGATTCCTCCGCTCTGGGATAAAGCTGAAGAGGGAACTTCAACGATGACCCGGACGATGTCACCTGCCATGAGCTCTTCCTCGCGTTTTTGGACCAAGGGGCAGGGGGTAGACGGTTCGCCTGCAACGTGAATCCGGACCATTTGATAAAGGGCGTATTCCATTTTCGGATGGCCGTCTTTTTTTATGGATTCTTCATAGAGTATATTCTCGTTCGAGGGAGACGGATCTTGAGCGGGAAGTACGGAGACCAGGAAAAGGGCCAGGACCGCCAGGGCTGCTACGCTTAAAAATGCAAATTGATGATATCTCTTTTTCATTTTTTTTCTCCCAAGTTTGATTAAAAGAAAAATTTAAAGCCAAAACCGACCATGATGGAGTTCAGATTGATAGGATCGATCTCCCCGGAAGTCATGGTGCTGCTGATTTGATCGGTTATCTTCCAGGTCCCTTTGGGTTTGAGAAAGATATACCGGGCGTCCAGATTGATGGCTATGGAATCATTCAGGAAATAGTCCAATCCGGCCCCGCCGTGAAAACCAAATGTGGAGTCGATCGTTTCCTCAATCGTGAATCCCAGGGTATCCCAGTCACTTTCAATAGTGCTGTCCAGGGCGAATGAGCTTAGATAATATCCCGCGCCGGCCGTGATATAAGGAGTTATTTGTGGGGAAACGGGGAAACGTCCTTGGATGCTGAGCTGGATAGGTAAGATGGTCGTTTTGCCCTTGCTCAGTTTTCTATCGCTTAACAACTCCGAGCTTCCTTCGTTGGAGTAGGAAAAATAAAGGCCTTCGATGCAGATCCCCAGGTTTTTCATGAGGAGAAAATTGAGGCCACCTCCGAACATGATGCCGCTTCCGCCGTATCCCGCACGCAGTCCGAAAGCGATCTTCTTCAGGGAAGATATTTTACGTTCCGGAAGAGGCGGTGGAGGAGGGGGGACGTAGCGTTCTGGCTCCTTGCGGACGTCTTTTTTCGGGACGGGTATGGGTTCAGGCTTCACGACGGGCTTTTCCACAGGCCGGTCGCCGATCTCTTGGACGACGCTTCTATGGATGTACCCCTGGACGACAAAACCTCTCTCATCGCGGGGAAGATTAATATGATACCACTCTCCTGTTTTCTTCAAAACTTGGAGCACGGCTCCCAGAGGAATCTTCGAAATGACCATGCTGTTTAAATCGGGTTTGAGCCTTACGTTGGCCTGCTCAACGATCACGTGAACTTGAAGCTCTTCAGCTTGAATGAAGGAAATGAGAGGCAGCAATAAAAAAAAGGTTAAAATAAAAAAGCCAATTTTTTTCGCCATAATGTCTCCTTTAAATTTTAATTTTTTCCCTTTCCGCTTAGTAAACCACCATTTTCTATACAATTATTTAATTTTTGTTTCAATTCCTACCTCGAATGAAACACAAGTTAAATCAATCTCTCTCTTGCGGACATTGTTGCTAATTTCCTAAACTAGAGTTATCGCAGTTAAAAATATATCTAACTTGTCCTTTTTGTCAAGTGTTAATTTTCACATTAAATTACGGGAAAAATTAATGTACCTGAATTCCAAAATTGCGATATCAAATTATTTCCGTTGAAGTGATGCGGACATACTCGCAGGCCTCCTGATCCCTGATGGATGGCGAAAACGGCTTCATCGGCCTTCTTTGCTCAGGACAGTTTTAATCAAGTTATTGGTTCGCTCCTCCACAACACTCCAATCGTACTCGTGTTGTACGTATGAGAGCCCTGCCGCCCCCATTCTTGACCGGTAATCGGGTCTGGAAATTAACAGTTCGAGGGCTCTTATGAACTCCGAATATCCCCTGTAGAAGAGCCCCCCTCCACTTCGAACGCACTGCCCTTCCAAAACCCTGCATTCGGCATTGACCAGAACGGGTTTCCCCATTGCCCAAGCCTCCAAAACGATGATGGACAAACTCTCATACCTGCTGGGGAGGAGCAAAAGGTCGCATCTGGCAATAATTCCGAATTTATCCTCCTCCGGAACGAAACCCAAATGGCGAATCCCCGGGTGATCGGGAATCTTAAGTATGGGCTTCCCAACAAGGACCAGGGGAAGGGGATGGTCCATCTCTGAAAATGACCTGCAATAGTAGGAAAGAAGCCGGTCCACACCTTTATTGCGGTCGATCCTCCCAACGTAAAGGAGGTATCGATCCGGTAGGGAATAATGCCCCTTGACGTCTACAGATTCCCATCGATCAGGGATAATAACACCGCTTCCCACCACGGCTGAGGGTATTTCGTGGTTGCCGCTTCGTCTCTGAATGAGGGTTCGCTCCTCTGGAGTGAGATAGAGGATCCCCCTGGGAGCCTTGAAAAGGGAGTTAAATACGGGGAGGTTGATGGCGGGGTCATCCTCGGCGGTAGGGACAAGGATGGACCGATCGGCAACATAGGGTAAACCAAAAAAGGACTGGTAATACCTGTAGCAGTAGAAGATAAAAAGATCGACATCCTGTCTGCGGCGGATAGCTTTGATTAGGGCGGGACTCACCGGTCCGTTTTCGACCACCCACTTTCGTTCTTCCTCAAGGGAGTGTTCTTCGTGGAAAACTAGATTGGAAATTCTCGAGAACCGCCTCTCGGATCTGGACCGTTTGACCTTGTATCGAGTTACGGGAATGCCGTTAACCACCTCTTTTCCCGCTGAATAATGGTTTTCCCAACGTATATAATCACGGGCGCAGGTAGTCATGATTTCAACATTGTGAACTCTTCCCAACCTCTCCGCCAGCCAACGGCAGTGAAGTTCGGCTCCCCCCGCAACATCCAAGCCGTATCGCTGGATAACGAAGCAGATCTTCATCAGGTTCCTTTCCCCTCCTATGCTAATAGCTCACCACCATAGGAATTCCCTTTTTTCTCTACCGGAAATTATCTCTCAATTTTATTCATTATTGACTAGCTGAACCTATTAATTATGGTCATTATAGGTATATGGCCATAACAAATCAAGGAAAGTCCAACAATGTGGTTGATGATCTTGTCGATGTTCAAACGAACTTAGAGCGATAAAAGTTACTTTGTGCAGATATAAGCGATATGTGGATACCAGTAGCCCGAGTGCAGGAGAATGGGTTTTACCGAGAAGCCAATTCTCCTAAGAATCTCGAGATAATCCTTCTGGCTCCGGAAGAAGAATCTTTCACCCAGGGTGAATCCGATCAATTTGACCGCCAGAGTTTCCTGGAAAAGATTACATATGTATTTCCACCGCGGCTGGGTATCCATTTCCTTGATAATGAGAGTGCCGTCTTCTGAGAGGGACTGATAGCATTTCTTGAGTATAAGCTCATGTTTATAGTAAGGGATCAGGTAGAGTACATCGACGAGCGTGAAAACGTCTCCCTTGGGATATTTCGCCTCAACGACGTCTCCAACTTGATATGTGATGTGCGAATCCCGGGCTTTAGTCTGGTTGGCGACTTCGATCTTTTTCTCATCCAAGTCGAGTCCGATGACCCGTCTTTCGGGTGAGCCCAGGCTCAAGATGTTTGGGAAAAGGCCGTTGCCACATCCTAAGTCAACGATCGTGCTCCCCTTAGGGAAATGTTCTTCCAGCGCGATCAGCGGGCAGATCCTCAGCTTGATCCTCAAGTAGGCTCGCATGATGAGTGGGGCATCTTTGTACAGTTCGAATATCTCTTGTTTATCTATCATGAAGCTTTTCCGATGTTCCTTACTCCATGTAGTGATTGTACCAGAACTGGAAAATGATCAACGGCCATAACAGCTGCCGATGGTTGTGTGCGCCTTGGAAGTGTTCTTTCAGGAGTTTTTCGATGGTGGCCTGATTGAAGAATCTATGTTTGTTCAAATTTGCGGGAGAAAGGACATCCGTGACAAAATCCTTGAGCTCATTCCTGATCCAGACTCCCAGGGGGATATCGAAACCGATTTTTTTCCTGGTCAATATTTCCGGGGGAAGATACGGGGCCATAGCCTTTTTCAGGATGTATTTGGTTGTGAGCCCCTTGAGTTTCAGAGAACCGGGGATAGTTGCGGCGTATTCGACGAATGTGTGGTCCAGGAAGGGCACGCGGATCTCCAGGGAATTGGCCATGCTCATTCTGTCTGTCTTGACAAGAAGTCCGTCCTGGAGGTAGAGCTTGAGATCCAGATAACCCAGCTTGCTCACAGTATCTTCGGCAGAGCAATTGTCGAGGTGGAAAGAGACGGGGGCGAACAGGTCTTCACTCAATTTTTCAAGGATGTCGGCCGTAAACAATTTTTCCTTCTCTACGGGACTGTAGGCGCCCCACCAGATGAAGTTTGAGATCTCGGGGGGATAGTCGATCCCGGATATGAATTTTTTGGCCTTGAATTCAAAGCTCAGCCTTTTTCCTGAGGCGGGAAGGCGCCTGACGATGTTTTTGACGAGCCCGTCTCTTACAAACTTTGGCACTTTTCTGTAGAACCGCGCCACCTGATAGGCCTTGTAAGTGTCATAGCCGGCGAAGAGCTCGTCTCCCCCTTCGCCTGCCAGCGCCACAGTGACGTACTCACGGGCCAGGTTCGATATAATATAAGTGGGGATGATAGATGCATCGGCCAGCGGCTCATCCAAATACTCGATCAACTTCGGTACCAATTCTCTCACCAGGTTCGACTCCACAACAAATTCCTGGTGGTCTGTTTGGAAGTGGTCCGCAACAATTTTTGCATATCCAAGCTCGTTAAACGTTTCTTCTTTGAATCCGATGGAAAAAGTCTTTATCTTGGAGACTGCCACTTCGCTCATCAGCGCTGTTATGGAGCTCGAATCCATCCCTCCGCTGAGAAAAACACCCAGCGGGACATCGCTGATCAAGCGCTTCCTCACGGATTCTTTCAGCCTCTCATAAATTTCCTCCATGATTGTTTTTTCGTTTTTGGTGTTGCCTGTGCCACTGCCATGTGTCACATCCCAGTATTGTTTTATTTGGACCTTTGAGTCATTGATGACCATCATGTGCCCTGGCAGCAGTTTTTTTATGCCTTTGAAGATCGTCTGCGGGGCTGGGATGTACTCGAATGTGAAGAAACGCGACATGCCGTCAAAATCCAGTTCTCGCTGATAGCCGGTCTGAAGGATGGATTTTATCTCCGAAGAAAAAACGAGAGTATTGTCCGACTGCCAGTAGTGAAGGGGTTTGATACCCAGCCTGTCCCTGGCGAGATAGAGAGTGTTCTCCTTTTTATCCCAGAGGGCAACGGCAAACATTCCGTTCAAGTGGGAAACAAAATTCTCCCCCTCCTCTTCGTAGAGATGGACGATGACTTCCGTGTCGGACCTCGTGGCGAAAGTGTGCCCTTTTTGGATGAGCTGTTCGCGCAATTCGAGAAAATTGTAGATCTCTCCGTTATAGACCACCCACACATTTTTGTCCTCGTTGGTAATGGGCTGGTGTCCTGTGACAAGGTCGATGATGCTCAGCCTGCGCATCCCCAGGCTTACCTTTTCGTCGGAGTAGATGCCCTCATCATCCGGGCCGCGGTGGACCATCACAGAGCACATCTTTTTTGTGATGTCCTCTGCTTCTGGTCCCAGGCCATTGAATCCGTAGATGCCGCAGATGCCACACATTGTCTTTCTCTAGTGTCCCTAATGTATCTGAACATCGCTAGAATATCAATCCCCGCAAAGGAAATAACGCGTGTGTAGGACATTGAGGTGTGGTATAATTTAATCCAAATTTTATACGGACCGACAGATTGGACTCGAACGAAGTAATTCTGCTCAACCCGCCGGGGGATAAGCTGTACATCCGGGATTATTACTGCAGTTTTTCCTCCAAGGCAGACTACTATTGGCCGCCCCAGGACCTCATCTATCTCAGCGGGATCCTGGATGAGGAGTATTCTGTCCGGCTTATCGATGCCATCATCAACAAACTGACAGAAGATGATGTTCTCTCTAAGATCGAGGATTCCAGAGCCCGGGCTTTGATATTCACGACCGGGACAGCCACAATGAAGTCTGACCTGCGGTTGATGGAGCGGATCAAAGCCAAGACCGATATAAAGATCGTGGCGAGTGCGGGGATCTTGCCCTTTATCGGGGAGGAATTCCTCAAGCGGTATGAATATGTCGATGCGCTCCTTCTGGATTTTGCCAGCCAGGATATACGTGTTTATTTAAGAGAAAACAGACAGGTTGATGTGCCATTGCAGGGACTCATTACTAGGAAAAATGGTCAGTTTATAAAGAGCTCTGAAAAGCTGCCGCCGACATATACCGTTCCCGTCCCCAGGCATGACCTCTTCGATTTTAAAAAATACCGGATCCCGATCGCTCGGCGGTTTCCATTTACAGTCGTTGTGACCTCATTAGGCTGTCCTCACAACTGCGGATTCTGCACGGCTGGTGCGTATGGATACAGGACGAGAGATATGGACGGAGTTATCGACGAGCTTCGCGTGTTAACACGTCTGGGTATAAAGGAGATCCTGTTCCAGGACCCCACGTTCACGATCAACACGAATCGCGTGGTCGAGCTCTGTAGTAAAATGGTCGAAAACAAGTTTGATTTTACATGGAGCTGCAACGCCGATATCAAATTCTTCAACGAGGACAAGATCAAACATATGAAGGCGGCGGGATGCCATACTGTGTCTCTGGGTATCGAGAGCGGGAGTGATGAGATCCTCCAAAAATATTCTAAGAAGATCACAACAGACGAGATCAAAAGCACGATCCGAATGCTGAATGCCTACAAGATCCATGTACTGGGCTATTTCATCATCGGTCTGCCGGGCGAGGACAAGGATTCCATCCAACAGACTATCGATCTGGCTAAACAGCTGGATATCGATTTTGCCTCTTTTGCCATTGCCACCCCTGATGTGGGGACACCGCTGCGAAGAGAGGCCCTGCTAAAAGGATGGATGCGTGCAGAGGAGGATGTGTTCGACAGCACAGACTACCCTGTTCTTGAGACAGGGACCCTGTCAAAGGAAGAAGTCTGGAAGCTCAGAAGTAAGGCTGTCAGGGAGTTTTACCTCAGGCCTTCCTATCTGCTCAAGATGGTGCGGCAGATCCGGAATTTTCGGGATGTGAGAGTTTTGGTCTCAAACGCGCTGTCACTTTTTCGAAAGTCATGAAAAAAGTCATAATTAATGCCGATGATTTTGGTCTGATCCAGGGGGTGAACGAGGGGATCGTCGAGGCCCATCAAGAGGGAATCCTGACGAGCGCCACACTCATGGCCAACATGCCGGGGTTTGATCAGGCTGTGGAAATGGCAGGCGCGAATCCGGAGTTAGGCGTGGGTGTGCATCTCAATATACTTAGAGGACAGCCTCTCTCACCGGCCCAGAAAGTGGGCAGCCTTCTCTCTAGGGAGCTTCGTTTTATTCCGAGCGTTTCGAACCTTCTTTATCGAATGGTCCTGAAACGGGTCAGCTTTGATGAAGTCGAGAGAGAGTTCAGGGCCCAAGTGGAGAAGGTGCAGGGGGCTGGTATCGATCCCAGCCACATCGACAGCGAGAAACACATCCACTTGATAAGGCCTCTTTTCCGGATCGTTATAAAACTGGCAAAGGAGTACAAAATCAACAAGGTTCGGTTTATTCAGGAATACTGTGTCTCCTCTCGGCCTGGACAGATGTTCAAATCGATGTTCATTTCCCTGTCGTCGACCTCTATGAAGAAGAAAATGGTCCAGGAGGGGGTCCGCTCTCCCGACAGGTTCTATGGCGTGTGCGACACCGGCCGGATCACAGCAGCCAAACTCCAGGGGGCGTTTGAAAGAGCCAAAGAGGGTGTCACAGAAATTATGGTTCATCCTGGATTTATCACGCAAGAAGTGTTAGAGTTAGAAAAGCAGATCGGCCCTTTTTACATCAATAAATACAGAGAGAAAGAGTTAAACGCGCTGCTCGATAAAAAATTGTCAAAACTCATCGCTGATCTGGAGATTCAGTTGATAAACTTTAATCAATTATAAACGCATACGGTAACATATGGAAAAAAAAGATAAAAACATCGAGATCTCGATCGTTGTTCCCTTTTACAACGAGGAGGACAACATCAGGGAGTTTTATAAAAAGTTGACTTTTGTCCTCAAGGATTTGGGTGTAACCTACGAGTTGATCTTTATCGATGATGGAAGTACGGACAAAACCCATGACATATTGATGGGTTTATTCGAATCAGACGAGACAGTTGAAGTCATCATATTGCGAAAAAATTTCGGACAGACTGCTGCTCTTCAGGCTGGATTCGACCATGTCAAAGGTGAGATCATCATCTCCATGGACGGGGACCTGCAGCATGACCCCGAGGATATCCCCAAGCTGCTGGCTCCCATGAAAGACGGTTTTGATATTGTCTCGGGATGGCGAAAAAAACGGAAGGATCATTTTTTACTGAGAAGGTTTCCCTCCTTGGTAGCCAATAGGATCATGCGATTCCTATCAGGAGTCAAGATCCACGATTTTGGCACGACTTTTAAGGCCTATAGACGGAATGTCCTCAAAGGGATTCGCCTTTATGGAGAGCTCCATCGTTTTATTCCTGCACTCATCAGCCGGACAGGAGTAAAGATCACAGAAGTTCCGATCAAGAATGTAGTCCGTCAGAAGGGGAAATCGAAATACGGACTATCCCGAGTCCGCAGAGTGTTCTTTGATCTGATAACCGTCAAGTTCATCATCAGTTTTATCGACCGGCCTCTGCAGTTTTTTGGTTTAATCGGCTTAATTCTTGGAGGCATTGGATTCACCATTGCTCTCATCCTGACAGTGGGGTTTTACTTTTTTGAGTGGTCATTCAGAGACAATCAGGGGAATTTGATTCTCAGTGTGTTCATGATGACCCTGGGACTCCAATTCATCATGACCGGTTTGCTGGCAGAGATCATCTCGCGTATCTATTTCACCACTCACAAGCTGCGGATCTACTCTGTGGCGGAGTTAAAATCCCACCAGCCTTCAGGGAATGAAGAAGGGAGCTGAGCTTGAGCCCGGAATGAGGAAGTGCTGTTGAACAATATTTTGTTCAAAAGAATTCACAAGGAGGGTGGGATGAAAGACGATTTTCGAGGGAGTATACAGAAGGAGCTCATCGAAAAAAGAGGATCTTTTTTTTCAAAGTATTCCACCCTTTTTCTTGGGAAGAAAGGATTTTTTTTATTTCTCAAGTATGAGTGTGTGACCCTGCTCTTTTCAGCGCTGCCCGGTGCGCTGGGTTTTTTCCTGCGCAAGGTCTTCTACCCGAGTTTATTCAAGAAGGTGGGGAAAGGCGTGGTATTTGGACGGAACATCACTGTGCGGCATCCAAAAAAGATCACGATCGGGGACAACACCGTCATCGACGACAATGTAGTGCTGGATGCCAAGGGAGAGAAGAATGAGGGCATCCAGATTGGAGAAAAGGTATATATAGGCAGGAACACCATATTAAGCTGCAAAGAAGGATCTATTTATTTAGAGGATTTTTGCAACATATCCGCCAATTGTATGATTCTCTCAGAGACGGAGGTCAGGTTGGGGAAATTCTGTTTCTTGGCCGGTCAGTGTTATCTTGTAGCCGGGGGAAATCACAGTTTCAAAGATACCTCAGTACCGATCATGTTTCAGCCTTCCTATTCCAAGGGGGGAATCACGGTCAGGGAAGATGTTTGGCTGGGAGCGGGAGTCATCGTTCTGGACGGAGCGAATGTCGGGAAGGGAACCGTTGTAGGGGCAGGAGCTGTGGTCACCGAATCTCTCCCAGAATACTGTATAGCGGTCGGATCACCCGCCCAAAAAGTCAAGGACCGAAAGACCACCCTCTGACTCAAGATCACTCGCTAAGATTTTGGGAAACACCTAACTGTTTCAGGACCAAAGCCAGAGCTATGATCCCGGCTCTAAGTCAGCCTTATAAAAATTTATATTGAAGGCCAAGGAAAAACTGATATCGAGATAAATTGATTTTTTGGTTCAGATTCGTAGAATTTGGAGAAAGCTTGATGTAGTTTATATCTAAAAGCAGAGAGAGAGAACGGATAAAGCGATATTCAACACTTGCTGATATTCCCCACCATAGAGATGAAAATTTTTCCTCGAAAGATGTTGATGTGATCGATATGTCAGAACTTGTAAAAGGAGAATTATCTGAAAAACTTATGTCTTCAAGAGTTTGAACCTTACCTGCAGCATATCCAATGATTGGGCCTGCCCATATCTGAAAATTATTCTTTTTTATAACTGACACCTGGGGAGAAACATAAATGGCATTGTGAGAACCGCTATTGTTTTCAGTAAAAGTCAGGGATCTTGGACTGTCAGCAATAAATGGATGGGGGAGGGAGAATTGAAAGTTGCCGTCGTTATTGAAAGACCAGGAGCTGAATCCTAAGCTTCCCTTGAATTTGACGTTTTTTATCGTGAAATATCTGCCCAAAATCACATTAACGATAAAGCCCGAATTCAGCCTGTAATGTTCGGTTAGAGAACCTGTTTCGCCATAAAGTTGAAAAGAGTCTTGAGCATGAATGTCGGGTTCTATTATCTTTCCAAATCCAGTCTTCACGAGTATATAATAGTTTGGATCCGCTTTTCTGGAAGGAATTTCTTTGGAAACTACTTCTTGAACTTTTTCTTCGATTTTGACCGGTTTTGCCTCCGCCGGTTTAATCTTTTTCGGCTTTTGTTCTATTTCTGCGGCTTCTTCGAATAAAAACTCTATTATAAATCCTAAGTCTACCGGGATAATTTTGCATGAGTAAAAACGCTCGGCAAAATCAAGAACGACTCGTGCAACTTCAGGTTGAACCTTTTCCACTCTTATACTTAACAATTGTGTATCCTGAATTTCCAACAGAGGTTCAATTAAAATGTTCTGTATCGGGGAGAACTCGATGGCAAACTGTTTAGGCACATCGAGGTCAATGATTTTGTGCTGCACGGAGCCTTGTATCCTAAGGAATATTTCTATCTTATCTATTTTCGTTTTTTGATAGCTTATTTCCTTTATTTCGGTGACAGATTGTTGAGCAGAATAAATCATCGTTCCGGCTGAAAGGAAGATGATTAAAATGAACAGGGTTAAAATTTTAATTGAGTTTCTCAATATCGACTCCTTATTGATTCTTTTCCTCATCTTGTTTCCACGGTCATTATTTTTTTCCAAAAATGGCAATGTTACTTTCGGTTCCAGCTAAATAGACTGTAGATATCCCGAATTTGATCCTCTTGTTCAAGGTATCAAATGAAAAAGCTGTTGAAAAAGTAGCGGGAGTGAGTGAATCCAACAGTACAAAATCCCCATCATTTTCCTTTTTATATATCCTATACTCTTTTATATCCCCATCTTCATTTTTAGGATTTTTTTCCCAACTCAAATTGTAAGTGATTGAAGGAGATTTTATAAAACTATTAATTGAAATATCCACGCTTAAATTGATTGGTGGATGCGGTGGCGGTGGATAAAGAAAGCTGAACCAAATGTTCTTATCGCTTCCCTCTGATGCTGATGCCCAGACTAGAGCAATATTTCCATCATCATCTGCTGCTATGTCTGGTAATTTGGGTGAACCGCCGGAATTAGGCATCAAGACGGCATTATTCCAATGCCCTTCTTTATTTACATTATTTTTGTACATAATACCTGTGCCGTTATCGCCAGGACCTATCTGCCATGCGACATATTTATTTCCTTGATTATCAAGTGCTATTCGAGAGAAATGCATTAAGGCGGGTGGGACGACCATTTCGCGGGGATTTTGGTTTTCATCGATGGTGCAAATCCATATTTCTATGGCTTCATGCTCGTCGATATCGGCGTATGTTGCGACTGGTACATTATCAGGGCCTACTGTCAGATGAGGATGAGTCTGACTCGCTCCTCCCCAATTCATTTGTTTACCAGCCGACCATGGGGTGTCTTTTGTTCGTTTGGAATAATAAATCTTATATTCTCCGTCGAGTTGTTTCTCCCTATAAATTATCCAAACTTGGCCGTCTTTTCCGGCAGCGATTGATGATTGAGTCGAACGAAGTCCTCCAGACATTCTCTTAATGGCTTCCCATTGGCCGTTGATCTTTGCACGGGACCATGCTCTGCCCATATGATAATCATACCACTTGATATAGACATTGCCATCGGGATCGGCAGCGCAACAGGTTTCTTCGGCTCCGTAATCAGCGGTAGCTACTCTTTCATCAGGAAGCCATATATCATTTGTAGAATCGTATTCCCTCATGTAGACTTCACCATCCTGGTTCCAAACCACAAACAACTCTCCGGTTTGGCTGGCACAAATATCCGGCCTCTCCGCCCTAATGGTTCTTGAATCCTTCACTTTTACCGGTCCTTCCCATGTATTTCCATCATAAGACATATAGAATATGTCAGATCCACCAGAGTCATGATAATCCTCTTCCCAGACAATATGAACCTTGCCATCAGGTCCGAATGCCACTTGGCCCCATTTTGAAGCGTTGAGTGGGGAATCATAAATTTTAACAGGAGTAGACATGTCCTGGCCAAAGGTAAAACTGCATACCAAAAACACAGATAAAAGAAAGATGAAGAATTTTCTCATATTTTGCTCCGCTATTGAGTCATTAATGTTATTTTTATCATAATTTTGAATTTACAATTTTAGTCGAATCAGAGGAATTGTCAAGCAAATAAATTAAGAGATTTAAAAAGCCGATCGACCTATTCTCCAAACATCAGTGTAAATGAGCCCAGGATGAGATGCCGATGATTGAAAGTCCAAAACAAAATAGATATAATGAAAATCAGACAAGATGAAAAGATACATCTACACGTTTTTAATCCTTTCTGTTTTGGCTTTAACACTTAATTCAACAGCTCTCGGAGATTCCAAAGTCTTCCAGGGTCAAATGGCCCAACCCGCGTTTAATCTTTTAGGAGATTTGATTTGTGTTTATAAGAATTCCGAGAAAAAGATCAGTTTGGATACTTTAAAATATCAGGGAGAGGGATCCTTCACAAAGACCGTTTCGTTAGGGGACAGAGCTTTTTCTCCGATAATCAAGAAAGACAGACTAGGACAAATCTGGATAGTATGGGCAGAAATGGAAAATGGGCAGAGCAAAATTTTATTAGGCCGACTCGAAGGAAGCCATATCGTTTCTTCCCAAGTTGTTAGTGATAGAGAGGGATTTAATTTTTCTCCTGATTTGAGTTTTGATTGGAACGATCAACCTTGGATAGTCTGGATTAATTATGTAAATTCTCTATCTCGAGTTTATATGAAAGAGTGTATGTCTCAAAATGCATGGGTGGTAAATTCTTCTGTTCTTTCATCGGCTCTTTCTCCACAAATTATTGTCGACCACAATGACCACATCTGGGTTTTTTGGAATGGAATAAATAAAGGGGAAGATGAAATATTTTATAGAGTATTTAATCGATTCAATTGGTCTCCTCTTTGTAAAGTCTATCATGAAAAGAGCTTTCCCCAATTAAGCCCTAAAGTCACCTTGGATCAAAAGGGGATAATCTGGTTAGTCTGGTCTGGCTATGACGGACAGGATTATGAAATTTACAGCCGATTTTGGGATGGGAAGAAGTGGGCTGATGAGATAAGTGTGACCAATAACTCCCAAAAAAATGATGCTTTCCCTTCTGTGGCGGTTGCCTCAAATGATATTCCGGTTGTTGTGTGGGCACAGTCAGAAAAGGATGGGAGTAATATCTTCCTCAAATTTTTAGAAAACGATTCCTGGAGTGAAAAGATAAAAATTTCTTCGAGCAGAGGCCAGAATGTTTTTCCAAAGATGGC
>CBDVEQ010000031.1:0-17517 GCA_965373045.1 uncultured bacterium
CACGTTTTCTGCCGGCGGTTCCCATTTGGTTTCTTAATTTTTCATTTCGAATCAGCTCCAAAATGGCCTGGGACAGACTTTTGACATCACCGGTTTTCACAATAAGCCCTGTCGTCCCGTCTTCTACGGACTCGAGATTTCCTCCTAATGCAGAAACAATCATCGGCTTTGATGAGGCCATGGCTTCCAGTAAGAGCCGGGAGAGACCTTCAGGATGTGTCGAGGGCAAGACAACAATATCCAAAAGGTTTATCAATGGGGGAA
Organism: uncultured bacterium; assembly: GCA_965373045.1. GTDB lineage: Bacteria > Acidobacteriota > Aminicenantia > Aminicenantales > Aminicenantaceae > DAOVDI01. Next base: position 265 of record CBDVEQ010000031.1, read on the forward strand.
TATCTTCCCGAAACCCAGTAAATATAACCGTTTTCTCTCTTCCCAATACTTGGACTAGATCAATCAATTATGTTCTGTAGACTTTTTTTCCGTCCCCAATAATAATGAATTTTGGGTAAACTCGTAAGATTCTTGCTGCAGCCTTTAATAATAGGTCATGCCCTTTACTCGGAATCAATTGGCCGGCTGTCCCGATCAGGATGTTATCTCGCTCTATTCCCAATTCTTTTTTTAATTTCTCCTTCGGATGCTGCTGCCCGTATTCCTCCAAGTTGATACCATTATAGATGACGACAATCTTTTTTGACTTTGGAGCGGCTTTTTCCAATCTTTTTTCAACGGCTTTTGAAACAGCAATCACTTTATGTGCTAAAGAAGTTAGAGTTCTATCATATCGCTTTATTTCTGGTTCGCTGACCCGGACATGCCAAACGAGAGGGATCTTTGTCAGTCTTGCCGCGATACCGGCATAGAATGTTTGTCGAGGAGCATCGGTATGAATGAGATCGATGTCGTTCTGTTTGATAAATTTGAAAAGCTTCCGGATTGTAGTGGTAAAAGAAAAAATGTTGGGGATTTTTAAGCTCCCTGTTTTCATCAGAGATGTCTCAATCCCCAGTTTCTCGACCTTCTTTATGAAATTTCCATAGGTTGGACAGATGAGAAAAGGTTTATATTTGTTTCGATCGAGTCTTTCTAAAAGGAGAAAAAGGCTTTTCTGACCTCCTCCGAGCATTTCACCAGACATAGAAATAAACAACAGGTTAGATTTTTTCATCGAGACTCACTTTTTTGGTTGAATAAATTTCGATACAAATTTTCTATGTCCGAAATCATTCTCTTAGTTGTGAATTTATCTATGATCCTTAACCGTCCCAGTCTGCCCATCTCCTTGGCCTTTCCAGGGTGAAACAAAAGTTCAATGACGGCTTTGGCAATGGCCTCCGCGTTCTGTGGTGGAATGAGAATGCCTGTTTTGCCGTTATCGACAACTTCAGGTATGCCGCCGATATCGGTGGCCACAACAGGCTTTTCAACGGCCATGGCCTCGATAATAGAAATTCCCAGTCCTTCCCTGGAAGAGGAGGGAAGCACAAAGATGTCCATTAAGTTTAGAAGTTCAGGTATATTTTTTCGTGTTCCTGTGAAAATAACGTTGGAAGAAATTTTTAAATTATTCGCCTGGTCTTCCAATTTTTCCTTTAGACCTCCGTCTCCTACGAAAAGGAACTTAGTTGAGGAGAAGGTTTCCAGAATTTTCCGAGCGGCAAGCAACACGTATTTGTGTCCTTTGTGTGGAGTCAAAGATGAGACCGTTCCTATGACTGGATCGTCGGGCTCTATCCCAAGTTCCATTTTTGCGGCCGAAACGTTATTAAAATGGGAAAACCTCTCTTCATCCACACCATTGTAGATAACAACCGTTTTAGAGAGATCGATTTTTTCATTGTTCGTCACAAAATCTCTGACTGCTTCGGAACAACAGATGATCGTTTGGGTATGTTTGCTTAGTAATTTTTCGATAAAAAGGTTTCTTTTTTTGTAATCCCAATAAGTGCTGTGCACATGATTGAAAATGACAGGAACACGGGCATATTTTGCTGCGATTCTTCCGATCACGGAGGCAAAATAGCCATGGGTGTGGACGATATCCGGATTTTCTTTTTTTAACAGAGTTGTAAGTTTTAAGATGTTTACAGGATTAAAATAGCTTGAAATCCCTAAAATCTTGACCGCAGCTCCCTTTTCCTGCAGTTCATCGGCGATAGAACCTCCTCTTGCAATACACCAGATTTGAGTTTCGAATTTCCCCCTGTCTAAATCCTGATTTATATCAGCTATGACCTTTTCCGCTCCACCTACTTTGAGATCTTCAACCAGTTGAAGGACTTTTATCTTTTTCATGTTTTTTCAAAATTTATTGTTTGAATCAGTTTTTCTATCCTGTGGACAAAAGTATGGTTTTGGACAGCTGCTTCGTACCCTTGAAGGGCGATTTGTTCTCTTTCTTTCGAATGGTTCAAATAGTAATCAATTTTCTTCCTGAGGTCCTTAATGTCTTTGAAAACTGCCAAATGTTTTCCGTCTTCAAAAAGGGATGTGATATCTCGTTGAGCATCGACCAAGAGGAAGCTTTTGCAGGCAAGAGTCTCATAAACTTTGGGACTAGCTTGATAGCAGGGGGTTTTCCCATCTTGATAATGAATGACCAAAATTATTTTGCTGCTGCACAAAATCTTTGTCCAATCTTCCGGTTTGAGTTGAATGTCTATGGCTGAATGTCTTAATGGAGATCCATGAGGCAGTTTATCCCATCCAGGCCCCCATAGTTTGAGGTTAAAATCGCTTATTTCCTCGAAAATCTGATATCGATTAGGATAGAATGAACCCACAAAAGTTATATCGCTGCCCCACTTTTTTTTCTCTTCCATGGTCACATCAACAGGCTTATGAAGCTCGGGATCACAGGCAAAAGGAAGCCAGTGGGTGTTTTCTATTCCCGCACCGGCTAAAAGTTGCTGTGCTTCTGTTCCTCCGCAAAAAACGAAGTCATAGAAAGGTGCCGCGTTTATGACAGGCTTAAAATCTATGGGTGGATCTATCGTCCAGAGGGCGGTCTTAATCCCTCTGCCTTTTATTTTTTCGACTGTCTCGGGCAATATTCGGTGTCCTCCGGTAACAAGACAGAGATCCGGATTGTTGTGAAAAGCAAGAGAGAAAAATTTATTATTGAGTCTTTTTAAATCCCAGTTCTGCAAAAATTGTACTCTTTTTCGTAATCTGCCTGGAATCATAAATGCCCGGTCCTCAAAAGAGAAAAGAGAGTGTCCTAATCTCTCTATGGCCTTTTCCATATACTCGGTTATCGTCACAAAATTGGGATTATGATATCCGGAAAAAAGGATTTTCATCTTTCCCCTGCTTCTTTATAGACATTCAAGGTCTCTCTAGCTGTCCTTTCCCAAGAGAAGAATTTGGACCGCTGGAGACCCTTTGCACTGTATTCTTGACGCAAACCGCTGTCTTCGATGAGTGTTGTCATCGCTTGAGCGATGTCCTCCACATCTTCAGGATTGAAGAATATCCCCGCTTTTTGGACGACTTCTCTGAAAACAGGAATGTTGGAGGCAGCAAGAGGACACCCACAGGCCATGGCTTCGACGGCTGAGATTCCGAATCCCTCTAATAGGGAAGGGTAAATGAAGAATTCGGCTCCATTATAAAGATAAACGACATCTTCGTCTGAGATATAGCCCGTGAAAATAATCTCGTTTTCCAATCCCATTTGATGGATTTTTGGGAGTATTGCATCGTGCCCCCAGCTTTTTTGTCCGACAAGCACCAGTTTGTGGGGAATTTTAAGATGCCGTTTTACAGAGCTGAAGGCCTCAAGCAAACGAGGTAGATTCTTATTCCAACTGGCTCCACCTGTATAGAGGATGAATTTTTCTCTAATGCCAAGAGAATTCAATTTCTGTTTTAGAAAAGAATTATCTTCGACGGGATGGAAGATATTGCCCGCGGCTAGAGGAATAACTCTTATTTTTTCCTTCTGGAATTGATATTCCTCTATGAGATTATCTTTTGTAAAAGTCGAATCGGTAATAACAAGGAAGGCCTTCTTGGGGGCTTCCTTTAACATATTGGAAATTTTTTCTATTCCTTGCCGATCATGTTCAAAAATGCGGTATTTTTCAGGCGTGACCTGATGGATGGTAACAATCCATTTGCATTTTTTTAGAGGGAGTGTCTCAACTCCAAAAGGTGAATGAAAAACATCAATCTTTTTGAGTATAAAATCTAGAGAAGGGAATTGGAATGTATTCCAGAATAAATTGAGTATTTTGCTCGGAATGTGAAACACTCTGTTTTCGACATGGGGAAAGTTGAATTCACTGATAATCTTTTTTCTCTTCTCTCTTTCCCGCATAAAATTATAATAAAGTACATACGTGTTTTCTTTATCCAGTTTGAGTAGGTTCTTTATGAGATTGTAAGCATATTGAGCGCCCCCTCTTCTGACTCCGAGAAGGAGGTTGGCATCGATTCCTATTCTCATTGTATCAATCCATTAAAAATCTTGAGAAGACTTTCAATATGTTTGTCTTTAGTAAAAAGATTTTTAAATTTTATTTCCGCTTCCTTGCCCATTTGGATGGCTTTCTCCTTATTAAAATAAAGAATTTTTACTTTTTCAGCTAATTCGTCGATATTATTTCTTTCCACTAAAAAACCGTTGGCCCCATCTTCCAGCCAATCCGAAATCCCCCCGACATCATAGGCAATGACTGGTTTTTTGTAGGACATAGCTTCAATCCCCACGATTCCAAAAGGCTCTGGCCACAGGGATGGAACAACGAGTGCCAGGCAGTTGAGGTAATGCTCACGTAATCTTTCCTGCGAACGCCAACCCAGAAACTCTATACGGTGGCCCAGTTTATTTTGGGAAATCAGTTTTTCGATTTCACTCTTGTAATCTCCTTCTCCGATGACGACAAGTTTTAGTCCATCCGGACATGCTTTCAACGCCATCAGCAGATGTTGGAGCCCCTTGGTTTCATGGATTCGACCCACAAACAAAATGAAGTTATTAAAATTGACCTGGTCGTAGTTTACAGATTCTGTATAATAAGGTATCACTTCTATACGATCCGGGGAAAACTCATTCTGGATGAGACAGGCTTTCATGTAAAAACTGGCCACAATCAGTTTGTCTAATTGTCTGTTAATCTTCAACTGTTTTTTGTTAAACCTCCATTTTCTAAAAGAAATCCATGGGTTGCGAGAAATGCATCTGTTGGAATAGGCGTTGAAAATGCAGCGAAGGCCTACTGGATAAGGGCAGATTATATTTTTTGAAGGAAGGATTTTCCTCCAATTGAGACAGAAGAGGCTTAAATCATGAACAAATCTCACGACAGGTTTTTGCCGCGATAAATGTTGGATGAGATAGGGATTCTTTACATTATGGACATATATAATATCGGGATTCTCTTCTTGAACGATTGTATCCAATTTTTTTTTATCCCTTTTGTTGATGGAATTTTCTTCAATGATAGCAGGCAAAAAATACTCTCCTCTTCCTTTAATCTTGAGAGTCTCTTGAGTTTCTTGTCCGTAGACAACACAAATTTTATGACCCAGGCTTTCAAGGCGTTCGGAAAGACTTAAGACATACTGTTCCGCACCTCCGAGGTATTGATAATAATCACAGACCTGTAATATTTTCATATTTTCTGAGAATATTTTCTCTGGAATGATCTCATATTACCCATTTTTCAAACCATAATAGAATTCCTTTGACGATCTCTTTCACTCGTTGTTTAGCACCATATTTTTTTATTCTCTCCCTCTGCAAACTTTTCCTCATTTGAACGGATTTGTTCACATACCTGGATATTCTTTTTAATCTGTTTATGGACAAATGTTCATTTCGCATCACAGGGATATAACCCGTCATATGATCAAGTTTTCTATCTTCAATAACATTGTTTTCTTCTGCCCACTGAAACAGGGGAGTTCCCGGATAGGGGATAGCAAAAGTAAATTGAATTTGTGAACAGTCGTAGGCCTTGGCCAAACAAATCGTCTTGAGAAGATCCTTTTTTCTGTCCCCCGGGAGTCCGATGATAAAAAAACAAAACGTGTGAATATTTAATTCCCTGCACAAATTGATAATTTTCAAGTTTTGTTTTGTATGTTGCGCTTTTCGTCCCATCCTGCTGAGAGTTTTCTCCGAGCTGCTTTCTATGCCTAAATTTATCCCGCAGCATCCCGCTTTGGCCATCACCCTGATCAACTCTTCGTCTAGAGTATCAATTCTTGTCTCACAGCGCCAATGGAAATTGAGTTTTTTGGTAAAAATACCCTGACAGATCTGGAAAACTCTTTTTTTATCAAGAGTGAATTCCGGATCTCGAAAGAGGACGTTTTTGATCCCTAAGGTTTTTACGATAAAATCCAATTCCTCGAGCACATTCTCACGGGAGCGCTTACGCCATTTTGAACCCTGGACCAAAGGATAAGGACAGTAGCCGCATGAAAACGGACATCCCCTGGAAGTCAAAACGGGCAGAAATGAGTTGTTTTCGGGAAATTGGGGCTGTGGCAGGATATATGTTTCAAAGGGCATCGATTCCCAATCCGGTATTGGAAGTTGATCTAAATTTTGAATGGCGTCGCGGGGATTGTTCCGGATGATGATTCCTTTCTTATCTTTGTACCAGATGCCTTCTGTTTCTGCTAATCCCTTCGTAAAAATATCCACGAATGTGAACTCAGGTTCACCCAACACAATAACGTCAACATACTCTCTGTCTATCGTTTCTTGAAGATTCAGTGATACATAAGGACCGAAAATTATTATCCTGGCTTGAGTTTCTTCCTTGATTTTCTGGGCCGTGTCCATATCATAGGAGTAAGTCGGTAAGGACGTACGTAAAGCCACGGTCACTGCTTGACCTCCTGCCATTTTTTTTATCCCTGTCACAAGGTTTTTGACATCATAATCCTGCCCGAGACAGTCGATAACATGGAATGGAATGTCTGCTTCTCTGAGACAGGCTGCCGTATAGGGAAGATCGATTGGAGGAACCTTGGCCCCACCTTTTTCGTACAGTTGACCTAGCCCTCCCATCATATCCTTATTTGAGACTTTACCGGGGGGATTGGGTGGATTCACTAAAACGATCATAGATATTTGATTATCCTCTTTACGACTTTTCTTTTTTTGTTTTCTTTCTGAAAGTGTCGATGAAAAAAAGTTAAAGGTTTTAGACGAATTTCGCAAATCTGTGACTTCGCGCCTGAATCGATAAGAAGTCCGACACGATCCGCAATATCTTCAGGTTTGAGCATATTTGACTTGTCTGTTAAGGAAACATTGATGTTGTTGGCAAAAGTGGTGTCCACGATATCCGGACACACAGCAAAGACTTTAATGTTAGAGGGCTTTGCCTCCAGGGCCAAAACTTCAGTCAAACCATTCACTCCAAATTTAGATGCGCAGTAGGTCCCACATTTTGAATATCCTCTTAATCCACAGACTGAAGAAATGTTGATTATTATGCCATTTTTCTGTCTCATCATTTGAGGCAAGACGGCTTTTGAACACAGATAGACGCTTTTTAAATTGATGTCGATCATCTTTTGCCAGTCATCCAATTTTGAATCGACAATCGAGCCGAAGGCTCCAACAGCGGCATTGTTGACTAAAATGTTTATCCGGCCAAATCGCTCCAAAGTGCGCGAGATCAATGTGTTGACGTGATCGTTTTGAGAGACATCTGTTTTGACAGCAAGGCAGTCGATTTTGTGCTTCGAGCAGAGCCGTTCAAATAACTCGGTGATATTTTTTTCGTTCCGCGAGACACCGACAAGATTGATCCTACGGGCCGCCAAAGACTCAGCAATGGCTTTTCCAATCCCCTTGGTGATTCCCGTGATAATGGCGATTCTCTGAATGTTTTTCATTTCTGATCTAAAAAAGGATTTTAATAATTTTTTTCAGCTGGCCAATATTGAATGTTAACGCAGTGCGAATAAAGAGTTTTAGGAGGGCTTTTCTGCTCATACATATGAGGGCCAACTTTCTGAAATACAACAGTTTTTCTACGGTCATTGTGGTTCCGACGACGGGAATTTTGGCTGTGTCTTTGGGAAAGGCATAGTATTCACTCCAGGAAATTCCTTTTTCGTTTATTTCCTGAATGTGGCTGTTATACAAGTCGGAGCCCGGATCGGGTCTTACAATCGTGAATTGAGAATGTTTGGGTTTGATCTTCCTGGCCAATTTTATGGTTTGGATCACTGTTTCTTCAGTCTCTCCGGCATTGCCGAGCATAAAGAATCCGAATATTTCTATGCCGGCTTTTTTGGCTAATTCGGCAGCGTGAACATTTTGTTCGATAGTCTGCTTTTTTTGGATGTTATCCAATATGAGTTGAGAGCCGGATTCAAACCCATAGAAGAGTATCCAGCAGCCAGATTCTTTCATATGCTTAAGCATATCGTAATCGACAGTGTCCACTCGACTCAGTGCCTTCCAGTCAATTTTTAATCCTCTCCGGAGGATTTCATCACATACGGAAACCACCCAGTCTTTTTCAAGCGTGAATAAATCATCATAAAAAGAAATTTCTTTCACTCCGTATTCACAAATCAAATGCTCTATCTCGTCCACGACTCTTTCCGGATTTCTCCTTCTGTGATTTCTTCCAAAGACCGCTTTTTCCGAACAGAAAATGCAGTCAAACGGGCATCCTCGGGATGCGATCAAATGAGTCGATGGAGCCTGTTTCAACGGTCCCCAGCCGCGATATCTATCCATTTTTAAAAGATCTCTGGCAGGAAAAGGCAGTAAATCCAAGTCAGCAATAGGTTTCCTATGCTGATTTTTGTGTACTTGATTGTTCTTAATGAAGACAATTCCTGGTATATCTTCCCAAGACGTATGATGGGCCAAATCAAAAAGTGTGTGTTCTCCTTCGCCTACGACGATAATGTCAATATAACCCCTTCCCTCTTTTAAAGTCTGCTCGGGAAGGGAAGATGGATGGGCTCCTCCGGCTACAACAATGATGTTATGGGATGCTTTTTTTAGTGTTTCTGCTATTCTGTATACGTTTTCCATTTGGATGGTTAAACCGCTTATGCCCACGATATCTGGATTCTCAGCAAGAATATAATCAGAAATAATGTCCTTTTTTTCTCTTTCCAAGTCTAAGTCGATAATGTCGACATCGATGTTTTTTTCTCTTAAAAATGCTGCAATATAGGCGATACCTAATGGGGGTACGGTAGGTTCCTCAACAGCCGGAGTCGGGGGATTCAACAATAGTATTTTTTTCATTTAAGTTTGATGACCTGCTTAAACATCTCCATATCTGTCTGATCAAACCAACGAAAGAGAAACAGTCCAGCGACATAACTTATTCCCCCGATGAAGATCCTTGGAATAACATGGACGGAGGATATAAGATATAAAACTCCAACCATGATACCGGCGGAGATCAGCAGTCTTATTGATTGAAGATAGGATTTTGGAAGTGCAGGGATCTTTAAATGCTTTATTGTATACAGAAATGCCAGAAGGCAGCCCGTTCCTTCCGTGGCTACGGTTGCAATGCTGGCTCCAATAAAGCTCCATAGTGGTATGAGGAGAAAATTTAATGTGATGTTCAAGAAGACATTGATCAAAGTCAACCACATGTTTATTTTCTGCTTATTTATAGCTGTTATGTATGAAGATACGAGTTGACTGATAAAAATTATTCCGACGGCAAAAATTAATATCTGAAAGGCCCGGACAGAAGGGAGATATTCCTCACCAAAAATCAAGAGTATGATTTCTTTTGCTAAGATGAATCCTCCCAATACGATCGGCAGAGCAAGAGTGGAAAGATACTTAAAAGAACGTTTAAATATTTTTGCGAGTGAGTCTGGAGAGGATTTAAAATAGCTGGAGATAATAGGGAAAATGGATGTTGCGTAAGCACCGGAGATAAAGATCAGGTTGCCCATAATAGCATAAGCGGCGCTATAGTATCCCACAGCGTCGTCTCCCTTCATCAGAGACAGCATGATGATGTCAATTTTGAAATAGACCGTAATAAAAATGGCGGAAAGGGCCATAGGCCAGCTTTCCTTGACAATCCATTTCAAAGTTTTTGACTTGAAGGAAAATTTCAGCCTGACAAAGTTTCTCGAAAAAATGAGGACGCCGAGGACAAGTAGCAGGTTTGTTGCCACGGCTATCCAAATGAAAAAATTCAGATTTTTCTCTTTTGAAACAGCGAATATTACCAAACCCAGTGTCAGGAGTTTATTTCCCAGATTGATCAGAACAGAGTACTTTAATTCTAAATAGACCTGAAAAATGATTTCGGGTGTTTGAAAAGCGCTGAAAAGCAGAATCAAAGAAAGAATGTATACGGCACTGGTTGTATCCTGAGGGATTTTCAGCAAAGAAATAATTGCGATGGCCAGAGAAAAAGAAACAATCGATAGAAAAAATCGGATGACAATCCCATGGCCGATCAGGCTTGAGGCTATGGATTTATCTCGAGAGATTTCCCTTACAAGAATGGAATTGAATCCCAAACTGCTTAAAACCTGAAAAAAGGACAAAAAGGCGAATGCGAAAGCGTACTTTCCATAACCTGCAGTTCCTAAATAGCGGGCTATAAGAGCGACAATGACCATTTGGAGGAGAATTCCGATGATTTTTCCCGCGATGAGGAACAACGTGTTAGTGGCAATTTTTTTAACAATGCTCATTTAACTGTACTCACACAGAATTATTGCACACAATACAAAGCTAATCCTGGTAAAACAGGCTATTTCGACTCTAAGAAATCTGAAACCAGCTCTTCTTTTTTTAATATGGGCAGCACGATGACCATTCCAGTCAGGAACCAGAATGGCTCCATGATCCGAATAATTATAAAAGTATTTGAAGTCAGAGCATGTGCCATTAAGCCTATGAATCCAACAATATAGCCAAGGGCAAGACCTTTATACAATTCGTCATCCATTTCCCTGTATATTTTGTAAGAATGCTTCAAAATCGTCCATAAAAGCCACAATAATGCTAAAAAGCCAAGTATTCCAAGCTCAGGGAGAGTACGAATATACTGTCCATCAATAAAGGCAAAACCCGACACTCCTCGACCCAAAATAGGTCTCTCTGTCCAAGCTTTGATGCTGTCTTTCCAGCTGGTGATTCTTGCAGCAGCAGACGGGTCGAAATGGCTTCCACCATATCTGGCGGTGTTTGACCGTGGGCCCTCAAATGTATATTTCACCCTAAAAAAGACCGCTTGAGGATTGAGTACTAGAACTATAAGAAAAATTATTGTTGTAACCGCAACCAGTTCCACTTTCTTTTTACTTAAGACAATCAGTGCAAGCAAAGAAAAAACGAAGGCCACATATGAACTTCTAGACAGAGTAAACAGGAATGGAATAAAAATTAATACGCTTAATCCAAGAAGAGTCAGCCTTAATCTTTTGGGAACATTTTGTAATAAAATTCCTATGGCAATAAATAAAATTATGAGCAGGTATCCGCCCATTGTATTGGGCTCTCCGACCCTTCCCTCGAACGGAGCACTCACTCTTTTTCCTGAGGGAATTTGAAGTATCCCGTAGAGGGATACGATGGTGCAGGTGATGAATAGAAAAGTTAGAAAATATTTCACCTGTTTCTTGCTTTGAACATGATTGGCAACAAGAATAAAAAGTAGGAAGTACTCTCCATACCTCAGGACATAAAAAAGACCTTTGACTGGGAGCACATATCCTAAATACGCTCCCCGCAGAGTAGAAATGATACAGATGAGAAAGTAAAGGCCGATGGCTTTATTAAGGGGAGTTTTCAAAAAGAATGACAAACCTTTTTTGTAGGCCATCTTTGCCAACCATGTGAGAATAATGAGACCGATAAGGATATCGTCGATCCGGAGGACGATATCTCTCCCAGGCACACCTCCAACGCTCAATTCAGGAGAAAGAAGCATCGAAAAGATGAGGATAGCCAGAGCAATGTCAGTTTTTATTAAGGTGATTACGACAATCGCAATGCCTAATAAAATAACGATAGCAAAACTCACAGAAGATCCCGTTATAATTTGACTAAAAAGAAAACTGATGATAACTATCGCAACAAAAACTAAGGCTGTGAAAAGCTTGGGGCTTTGCCAGTTTTTGTGCATTTCAGCCTTTTTTTAATGGATAATAACATGAGAAAAATTGGATTTTATAATCAATATCGTTTGTATCAGTCCTGTTTCCCCCTTTTTTCTTCTGCTTTATAACTGTAATATTGGTACCGCTGGTAATCGGAAATATCATGGAGGTATTCCGCCTTGACATTATTGATGACAACTCCCAAGATTCTGGCGTTGATATTTTCCAATTGTGTTTTTGCCCGGATGAGTGCCTGTCTTGGAGTTTTTCCGGCCTGGTAGACTAGAATAACACCGTCAGTTTTTGTACTCAGGATGGAGGCATCAGCCACGGGAAGGATTGGGGGAGTGTCAAAAAAGACAATATCAAATTGTTGTTTGAGCTTTTGAATGAGTTCGCTCATCTCGGGAAAGTTGAGTAGTTCGGCTGGATTTGGGGTATGCCCTCCACTTGTGATTATGTTTAAATTTTCAATTCCTCTTGATTGTACGACTTGATCGAACTCGAGCCCGGCTAAGAGCATATCTGTAAAAGTATTTATGGTTTCGTCCAAAAGCGTTTTCCCTATCAAAATCTCACTCAAGCCAGGGCTTTTTTGGATTCCAAATATTTCGTAAATCATTGGTTTCCTGAAGTCGGAGCTAACAATAAGGACTTTTTTTCCCTCTTGAGCATAGGTTCCGGCTAAATTGATCAGGGTCTGTGTTTTACCTTCATTTGGGGCTGCACTCGTGACAATAATACTATTCCCTTGACTCGTCATTCCGGAATAGTCTAGCTGAGTCCGCATAGACCTGTAAGCTTCAGCCACGACAGATGTTGGGCTGAATATTGTAATCAGTCTCGCCAATCGCATTTCATCCTCAGTCGTGTTTTTATATTTTTTCTTGCCGCTTTTTTTGCCATTATAAGATGTAAGGTGGGGGATAATGCCGAGTACGGGTAACTTAATGAGTTCCTCAATGTCGTCAATTCGGCCGATGCTTGTATCCAGGCTTTCAATAACAAAAGCCGAGATCATTCCAATCAACAAACCGCATAAAACACCTATAATAATATTAAAATTGATATTGGGTTTAATAGGTTTAGTGGGTATAGAAGCCGGTTCTACAAGAGTCACATCCCTAGCTTTTTCTGCTTCTAGAATTTGAGCTTCTGCTTGTCGTTTTTTAAAATTCATATACATGTCTTCGGCAATAGTTCTATTTCGATTCAATTGAGCAAGTCGTATCTCTTTAAAAGAAAGGTCCTTTTGTTGGATCGTCAATTGATTTATTGCTTCGGACAAATCCTTTTTAGCCTTATCCAGGCGTCTAGTGAGTTCGATAACTTCTGGATGTTTGACAGTATACTTGCTCTTTTGTGAAATCAAGTGCAACTCGATATCGACGATTTCTTCTCGAATTTTTATGACTCGAGGATCTGATTGGACACGGGGAATTCCATTGATCCCTCGGTCTGTGACTAAAGGATTTTTTTGCAGGAACTGTCGAAGCACATTTTCACTTTCTTCTAAATCCTTAAGGTAACCTTCTAATTGATCATCAACAAATTTTTTGACGTTGGATGCTTCTAATTTCTTATTTTCGAAATGGGCTTCTACATAAACTTCAGCGATTGTATTGGCTAAGATTGCCGCTTGGTCGGGATCATTTGAGGAAACAAAAATAGCAATCATGTTTGTATCCATTACAATTTTTGTTTCGACTTGCCCCTTGATCCCATTGATTATAGCCAATCGTTCGGCAGGTTCCATATCAGGATTTATTAAGTTTAGTTGTTCCGCTACTTTCTCCATAATTGGATAACTTTTTATTAAATTGGCTTGGGACGACAATGGATCTCCAAGTGACCAGGTGACAAGTTCTGTTAATATCTCGGCGACAGATTTTCTCTGTTCGATCTTCACTTTGCTCGATGTTTGATAGACAGGAGTCTGTTTGAGAGTATAGAAAACTGTTGACGCAACAATCAGAATGAAACAAAAAATGGCGACATACTTTCTTTTGCGAATCACTCTCAGATAATCCGAAAGATTCATTTCAATTTGGGGCATTATATCTCCTCAAATTTTAAAGTTATCTTGTAACATATGTCATTGTCCATAGTATGGGGTTAAACATAATTCTCATAAATCGTTCTATATTTTCCACAAAACTTTTGGGTACATAGACGATATCTCCGGGTTCCAGTTCTATATTCTGACTTAAATCTTTTAGTTTTCGAAAGCTTTCAAAGTCCACCCGGATCCCTTTTTGGGAGCCGACTTCTCCTCGAATGACGATGATACTCCTCTGGATTGCATACACACCAAATCCTCCGGCTTCTGTGATGGCATCCGCAAGGGTTATTTTTCCTTGAACTTGTATGGATTTCGCATTTTTCACTTCTCCCAGGACATAGATCTTATCATACTTCAGAGGAGGGATATAGATTGTGTCCCCTCCTTCCAGGATAATTTTTTGGCTTTCCTGGGGATTAAGAAGGAGTTTTTCCAGATCGTAGACATGGATGGTTCCATTTTTCTTGATTAATCTTGTTTTGAAGATATCGGCGGTTTTTGTAGGCCCTCCTATTTCGCCTAGAAACTCGAGCAGGTTTGTTTTTCTTCTTAGAGTGTACATACCAGGTGTTGTCTCTCCCAGAACCGTGATTCTCTGGCTGTTATATTCTTTTATGACGACAAACACGACAGGGTCGATCAAAAATTCAGACAGAGCTTCGGTTAGCTCTTCCTCCAATTGTGGCGTAGAAAGCCCTTGGACTCTCTTTTTTTTAATCGGAGGTAGAGTGATTTCACCTCGATAATTGACGGTGACGTCTCTTGATGTGTCAGGATGACGCCACACTTCAATACTCAAAACATCTCCTGGTCCGATGAGATATCCCTCTGATTGTTGTGGAGTCAAATCGTCAAATTCTGTTACAGGTTTCAGTTTGACCGCATCAATTGTTTTTGTGAGTTGGGAGGGTTGGGGATTTTGGATCGTTATAAACAGAGAACTCTTATTGCGGGAGATTTTATAAGGCAGAATCTGTGTGAGTTCGATGAGAATGAAATTGAGTTGACGAGAGTCTTTTCCTTTTGCCTGAGAGTAAACGTTTTTTATGTTCTTAACTGGGCCCTTGTTGATGACAATTTCCTTTTCCTCTTGGCTGTACACATCCTTGTTGTGAAAATCTAAAAGAATGAAAGGGGAGTTTTCCAGTTTGATCTCCCTGAATTCAACTGCTTCGGTCAATGTGAGGATTAATTGAGTTTCAGTAGGAAGCTCTTTAGATGTGAGATGAATCAACTGTTTGTATTGGGGAGAAAGACATGAAAAGCAAAATAACAGAAAAGACAAAACGATAAAAATTATAGTTTTTTTCATGTGCACCCTTTATGACTCAGTATCATATTTTTTGCTGTAAGGGCTTCCCTTTTTCAAGATAATACACAAAATGTTGTATTTCGTCAATATCCTATGCAAAATATAGTATTATGTCAACATATATTGAGAAAAAATATTTTTTTCATATTTGACACCTCAAAACCATTTTCATATACTTTATAGCAATTGGACAGAAAATTGAGCCGGGAATATTGGGACCAAAGTGAGATTTTGGCCGCTTGTACAGGGGTTTGAGGAAAAAAGTTCCTCCCATGAAAGATAAAATAAATCTTGTGAACCAGAACAGCCGGTGGAAAGAACTTTTGCACGATTGGCTGAGCCGCTATCCGCGCTCTTGGCGAATTGTTTTTGGGATTTCTCTAGTTTTTTTATGTCTTCTTCTTTTACCTCCCGTAGGTGCGGCCTTGAAAAAAGTGACCGGGGAATGGCTGCATATTTTTTTGGTCTCTTGCTTATTATCACTTTTCTTGTCTTCGCAGGCGGTCTGGCTTGCGCTGCGAGTCGGGGCTATTGACATACCGGATAAAAGGAAAATTCATGATAAACCCACTCCAAGACTTGGAGGGGTTGCCGTCTTCTTTGGAATTTTCGTCGTAATTTTACTGCATAATATCCAGGATATTCAGCTTCTTTCACTTCTCATTGGCTCTGGAATTTTATTCATCATGGGGATAGCTGAGGATATCTTCAGTCTTCCTGCTAAAATACGGCTTGGAGTCCAAGTTGTCCTGTCTATAGGAATGGTCCTAATGGGTGTAATGTTGAAGCCTTTTCCAAGGGAAATCTTTCTTGGGGAAGCCGGGAATATCATCTTGACTATCATCTGGTTTGTCGGGATTACTAACGCTTTCAATTTTTTTGACGGTATGGATGGATTGGCCACCGGGCTGGCTATCCAAATTGGAGTTTTCATCAGCATCGTCGCTTTTTCAACGAACCAAGTGCAGTTGGGATGGATCAGCGTGGCGGTCGTGGGTGCGTCCTTTGGATTTCTCCCTCATAATTTCAAAATGAAGAAACCTGCAAAAATCTTCCTGGGTGACAGCGGAAGCATGGTCTTGGGTTTTCTCCTTGCCGGATTGGCCGTGCGCGCAGAATGGGCTGTCGGACATCCTCTCCTCACTCTTTCTCCACCTTTGCTTGTTTTTGGAGTTCTGATTTATGATATGATTCATACCACTGTCTCCCGAATCGCCAGGGGAGATGTCCGGAACTTCAAACAATGGATAGAATTCACAGGAAAAGATCATCTCCATCACCGTTTTGAAGCCCTCCTCCAATCCAAACGTTTCGCTGTGGTCCTTGTCTTGACTCTTAACCTCTGCTTGGCATTGGCAGCATTGATTATTCGTTATGTCAACCTAACCCGAGCGCTGATTTTATTACTGCAGTGTCTTGTTATTCTGATTCTTGTCACGATTCTGGAAAGAGCCGGCAATCTGAGGGAACGGCGAAAAGGTTCTTTCAAATCAGATTGACGGATTGTGTGGAATGGGAACTTGACTTGTTGCTCAACGAATAAGATATAAAAAAATAGAAGGAATTTGCTTTTTTTTGTTCATGACAATTTTCTCTCAATTTCATCAAATTTCCACCCTCTGATTGGAATTAATTCAAAAACATAAGAGATAAGCATGCTTTTGTGAAAAATCATGATATATCACAGATATAAACAGGAGTAATAATAGTGCCGTCAGTTTTTATGAATAGTGCAGGTGGATTGACTTCCTGGCGTTTGGACTTTAATATGATTTTTGCTTTGTGAGGTATATAACAATGAACAAGGAAAAGGTTGGACGTTTCTACGACATCGTCTGGACGGAATACATACCTGAGTACGAAGAATCAGAAAAACATTGGAATATGTTCTATTCAACCGGGGAGATCCATGACAAAACCATTCTGGATGCAGGGTGCGGAACCGGTATTTTCAGTATAATCTTCGCCAATAATGGCGCAAAAAAAGTCACGGGCATCGATATCAGCAAGGGTAGTCTGGAGACGGCACGTCATCTGAAGAAAAAATTCAATTTAGACAATACTGAGTTCCGGAAAGAAGATATGCTAATGCTCCATTTTTCCGATGAACAATTCGACATCGTCTGGGCATGGGGAACCGTACACCACACCACAGACCCCTTGGGAGCCATTAAAGAACTCATGCGTGTGC
>CBDVEQ010000032.1:0-17131 GCA_965373045.1 uncultured bacterium
CCCTCTAGAGTCCTTGTTAAAGGAAGCGATCTGAACGGAATAGTAAAAACCATAGATGCCAACGGCCTTCTAGCCAGGGTCTTCTGTCATGAGCTCGACCATCTTAACGGAGTTCTTATTATCGATTACCTTTCCCCTTTGAAAAAGAAACTCATCAGGAAAAAATTGAGAAAACAAAGGGAAAAAGGCCTGTTTTTATGAATATAGTTTTTTTCGGAAGCCCTGCTACAGCTATTGTCCCATTAAAGGCATTAAAGGATGCCGGCCACAGGATCACACTTGTCGTTACTCAACCAGACAGGCCTTCTGGCCGGGGAAAAAGACTCACACTCTCCCTGGTCAAAAAATTTGCATTGAAGCACAATATTCCCTTATTCCAACCAAATCGGATCCGTAAAGATCCCATAGCTGAAAAAAAATTACAGGCGGCTACTCCTGATCTGAATATCGTAGTTGCGTACGGTCAGTTTTTGCCAGATTCGATCATTTATTTTCCCAAGTATCATTCCCTCAATATCCATTATTCCCTGCTCCCTAAATACCGCGGGGCTTCTCCGGTCCAATGGGCTATCCTGAACGGTGAAAAAAGTACCGGAGTCACTATTTTTGAACTCAATGCCAAAATGGATGAAGGCCTTATTCTTGCACAAAAAGAATCTGATATCTTACTTGGCGAAACAGCGGCTGAACTGGAAAGCCGTCTGACAGAGATCGGTACCGAGCTTCTCCTAGATACGATCAAGAAGATCGACAGTATTTCCCCACAGAAACAGGACCATTCTCTGGCCACATATGCACCTCTTATAAAAAAGGAGGATGGACGGACCGATTGGAAATGGAGTGCAGAAAAAATTGAAAATCAGATAAGGGCTTTTACCCCATGGCCATCATCTTTTTGTTATTATGATAATAAGCGGATAAAGATCATTAAAGGCCAAATGATCTCATCCTCCGGCTACAAGGGCAAACCGGGAGAGATTCTAGTTATTAAAAAACAGGGGATAAATATTTGCTGCGGGAACGGCAGTCTTTTTTGTATTGAATTACTTCAGCCCGAAAATAAAAAACCCATGAGCGCATATGCTTTTTCTCTGGGAGCCCGGATAAAAGAAGGGGATATTTTCTCCTGATCAAAAAGAAACGGTGTCAGTTTTCTTCCAGTATCCAATAGTATGGGTTCTTTCTCACACCGTTTACCCGGACTTCATAGTGGAGATGAGGACCGGTAGTTTTTCCGGTCTTACCGACCAAACCGATAACCTGTCCCCGTTTGATTTTCTGCCCTGCCTTGACCTTGAACTGACTTAAATGGCAATACATTGTTATAACACCGGTCAGATGCGCCACCTTAATAGTATTACCGCCAATCTTGTCATATTTGCAGGATATCACTCTTCCATCGGCAGTGGCCCAGATCGGATTGCCGACATTCGTTACGATATCAATACCCCAGTGCATAGCTCTTTTTCCAGTGATCGGGTCATCCCTGTAACCATAAGATGAAGACATATATCCCCTGGTCGGCCAGATGGATGGCGTGGATGCCAGTTTGTTTGTTTCTCCTTCGTAATGGACAAGCAGAGTTTTAAGATTTTGTCCCATCTGCTCAGCCTTGCTTTCTATACTTTCAAATTTAATGGCAGTTAAATCCTGATGTGTTACAGCAGGAAGAACTGATTGAGTATTTCCAGGCCCACTTCCTGCTCCTCCTACCTCTCGTAAGGGTTCGCTCGCTTTCAGCCCGGCCATAACATTGAGCTTTTTAACATACTGCTCTATACTGGCCATGTCAGTGCTCAATTTATCAAGACGCTGTTTGTATTCCGACAGAGATTCCTTTTGTATTCTGTTCTCCGCATTCAGGTTCCGATACTTTTTACGTGTAACATCCATGGTGAAATAATCAATAATGAAGACGGACAATATAAGAATAACTGCAAGTCCTATTCCTGTAAAAATCTTAATCTTTTGTCTTGACAGAGAAATAGTGTGAGACTTTCCCCCATGATGAGGAAGAATCATGATAGAAAGGAGCTTCTTTTTCATTTAATATCCCTAGATTATTATCATTGCTCAGATCAATGTCAAGATTTTTCTCTTATCAATTAACCTGCTTTATTTATAAAAATTTGCGATACGTTTAAACATCAACACAATCATCAAAAATTTATTTTATAAATCGCAAATTTTTATAAATAAAGCAGCTTCAAATATTCCGTACATTTGTTTCGATCCATTCCACAATGTCCTGGGTAGACGTACCGGGCAGAAATATCTCGCCGATCCCTGCTTTTTTCAGGCCGGGAATATCCTTCTCCGGTATGATCCCCCCAGCAATAACAGTGATATCTCTTGCATCCTGGTCCTTGAGAAGGTCCAGGATCTTTGGGAAAAGCACATTGTGGGCTCCTGAAAGAATACTCAAACCTATCACATCCACATCCTCCTGAATGGCCGCACTGACAATTTCTTCCGGGGTTCTTCTTAGGCCTGTATAAACCACCTCATACCCTGCATCTCTCAACGCGCGGCAAATGATCTTGGCTCCTCTGTCATGTCCATCCAGCCCAGGTTTGGCCACAAGAACTCTTAATTTATTTTCTTCCATTGTCCCTCCATCATCAATAGGTGATCGGCTCATCATATTCTCCATAAACGATTTTTAAAGTATCAATAATCTCACCAAGAGTTGCATAATTTTTCACGCAGCTTAAAAGCAAGGGCATCAGGTTTACTTGATCTTCAGCCGCTTTTTTTAAATCAGCAAGATACCCTTTTACCCGAGTTTTATTTCTTCCTTTTCGGACTTCTTTCAAACGGGCAAGATGCTGTTCAGCCGTGGAATCATCGATCTCCAGAATAGGGATCCTTTCCTGCTCCATGATGAAATCATTCACTCCAACAATAATTTTCTCTTTCTTTTCCACAGCCTGCTGATAATAATAGGCACTGTCTAAAATCTCTTTTTGAGGAAAACCCATTTCTATGGCCTTGACCATCCCACCCATATCATCGATCCTTTTTATATATTCACAGGCTTCCTCTTCCATTTCCAGAGTCAATTTTTCTACAAAATAGGATCCGCCCAGAGGGTCGATCGTGTTGGTTACTCCGCTCTCGTGAGCAATTATTTGCTGTGTGCGTAGGGCGATAGTTACTGCGTCTTCTGAAGGCAAGGCATATGTTTCGTCCAAAGAATTGGTGTGAAGAGACTGGGTTCCTCCAAGTACAGCCGCAAGGCCCTGCAGAGCCACCCTTACAACATTGTTGTAGGGCTGCTGTGCCATCAATGAGACTCCGGATGTCTGTGTGTGGAACCTCAGTAGCCAAGATCTTGGATTGTTAGCCTTGAATCGGTTGCGCATCACATCAGCCCAAATCTTTCTGGCCGCTCTGAACTTGGCGATCTCCTCGAAAAAATCGTTGTGAGAATTGAAAAAATAAGAGAGTCTGGGAGTAAAAACATCCACGTCCAATCCTCTCTCAAGGGCCCATTCTACATATTCGATGCCGTCTCTAAGCGTGAAGGCCAATTCCTGGACCGCTGTAGCTCCCGCCTCCCGGATATGATAACCTGAAATGGAAATAGTATTCCAGCGAGGAACCTTCTGCGCACCGTACTCAAAAGTATCCACGATCAATTTCATGGATGGTTTGGGAGGAAATATGAATGTCTTTTGGGCAATGTATTCTTTCAAAATATCGTTTTGAATGGTACCGGATATCTTTCGGGGAGGCACGCCCTGTTTTTCTGCAACCGCGATATACATAGCCCATAGAACTGCAGCAGGAGCATTGATTGTCATGGATGTCGTGATCTTGTCAAGGGGGATCCGGTCGAACAGGATCTCCATGTCTGCCAGTGAATCGATGGCCACACCGCACTTCCCCACTTCTCCCTGAGCCAGCGGATGGTCAGAGTCGATGCCCATCAGGGTCGGAAGATGAAAGGCTACGCTTAATCCTGTCTGTCCATGGGAAAGCAAATATCTATATCTACTGTTTGTAGCCTCGGCTGTTCCAAATCCTGAAAACTGGCGCATGGTCCAGAGACGTCCGTGATACATGGAACTATGAACTCCCCGCGTATAAGGATATTCTCCTGGGAATCCTAACTGTGTTGAATAATCAAAATCGTCCAGGTCCATAGGTGTATAAAGAGGATTGATCTTTTTACCGCTGATGGTTGTGTGCTCTTTTTTCAGAGAGCTTGCTTTGAGAGCCTCATGATAGCTGTTTTGTTTCCATTGCAATAAGGATTTTTTCATTATGTTCTTTTTCGGATTTCTTCCATTCACTAGCCAAACTCCTTATCCTGATTTATTCATAAAAATTTGCGATACATTTAAACATTAACACAATCATCTAAAAATTTATTTAATATATCGCAACTTTTTACTCTATGAGCAAGCCGATCTGCTTTGTTGCGGCGCATTCGCAGTATATTAATACGGCTTCATGTGCCACGCCGTGCATATCGGCCTGTGAATAATCCAGGAAACTTGAATTATTCATAAAAACTGCCGATAGCCTAACATAACGTTGTTCTATGTAATTTTTGTAATATCTCTGCGTTTAAGATTCATCACTAATCTTATAGACTCTATCGTTTGGACGAACATGGCTTTTTACTTTTAAACCAACCTGCATTCCCTTTTCTGCAATATCAACAGGCTTATAATCCACCTGCATGGAGTCGACTTTCTGATAGAGTTCTGTTGTATGACCCTTGATATGGATGGTATTTCCTGTTTCTAATTTTCCTTCTATCATTTCGAGAACAGCCACATTGATCTTAGAAAAATAATGAATAATCCGTCCGATTTCTTCCTCCATCTTTCCTCCTTGTTTCTATTCAAAATTAGCAAATTCAGAGAGTTTTCGCAAGCAGGAACAACAACAGGGATAAGGAACTGTTCATCCGCAGAGGACAGAACCACCATTAACATTCAATATCTCACCTGTAATATGGCGGGCCAGATCAGAAGCCAGAAAAAGGATGGGACCGGCAATATCGACTGGATTAGAAATTCTCTTTAAGGGAATACTTTCTTCAACCTCTTTCCGAAATGCAGGGTCGCTTAATATATCTGCACACATATCAGTATCCACCCACCCTGGTGTCACACAATTTACCCTGATCCCATAAGGCGCCAGTTCCTGTGCCAGAGATTTCGTGAAAGAGATCAAGGCTCCTTTGCTGGCAGCATAGTGGGAATGGAAAGCCTCCCCTCTGATCCCTGCTGTTGATGATACAATAATAATCACTCCACCATTTCCGGCTTTCATTTCAGGGACAACTGCATTGCAGACATAAAAAACACCATCCAGATTGACGCCCATGGTCTCTTTCCATATGCTCTCATCCATGTCCCCTATTTCACCATATGTCCATATCCCGGCATTGTTCACAACAATATCAATTCCGTTCCATTTCTCAAAAATCTGTCGGACCATTCGCTCAACATCATTTATTTTAGATACATCGGCCTTCAGGATCAAGCAATTCCGGCCTAACTGCTCGATCTGTTCTTTAAC
Source organism: uncultured bacterium (assembly GCA_965373045.1). GTDB lineage: Bacteria > Acidobacteriota > Aminicenantia > Aminicenantales > Aminicenantaceae > DAOVDI01. The sequence goes on from CBDVEQ010000032.1 coordinate 5,539, forward strand.
CGACTTGGCAGGTCCGTCCTTGTACGCATAATTGATCGCAACATCACATCCCGCTTCAGCAAACAAAAGGGATGTAGCATATCCAATCCCACGTGATCCGCCTGTTACTAATACCTTCTTTCCTGTTAGATCGATCATTTTTTTGTCCTTTTCGCAACCTGTTAATAATTCATCCTGCTTTATTCATAAAATCTGTCGACATTATTAACAATTTTCAATGACTTAAGCCTTGTATATTATTAATATTGTATGCACCAAATTCAATGCTTACTTTATTGACTTTTTTCTAAATTAAGTCGACATCTTTTCCCCTCCGGGCAAGCCGATCTATTGAAAAAAAGGGTTCTAGGAATCAAGGGGTCAAGGATTCAAGTGCTTTGAACTAAACTCTTATGTATTTTCTTTTCACTCGAACCCTCGATTCCTCAAATCCTTGAATCCTCTCTTTATAACCAATCTCGACCCGTGAATAATCCAGGTCAGATCAGTATTCCAGTTTAAGATCTGCCATTTTATCAAATTGCAGATAATTGTAGATCTTATCCATATCCGGTCTGATCTTTTGATCGTATGTAGAGAAATATACTTCCGGTGTAGGTAACTCACCAGCTAATGCTGTCACTGCCGCCAACTCTGCTCCACCGAGATATACAAGGGCACCGTCTCCCATCCTGTTATCGAAGTTCCGCGTGGATGTGGAATATACTGTTGCTTTTGGTGTCACCCGGGCCTGATTTCCCATACACAGCGAACAGCCTGGGATTTCTGTCCGCGCTCCTATGGAGGAAAATATCGAATAGAGACCTTCTTTAATCAATTGGGTCCTGTCCATCTTTGTTGGAGGAGTTATCCAAACACGGGTTTTAAGATATCCAGCCTCTTCAAAAATTCTTGCAGCGGCACGGAAATGACCAATATTTGTCATACAGGAACCAATAAAAACCTCATCGATCTTTACCCCTGCCACATCAGACAGGAGTTTCACATCATCAGGATCATTCGGACATGCCAGAATCGGTTCTTTAATCTCTGAAAGATCGATCTCCAAAACCTCAGCGTATTCTGCACGTTCATCCCGTCTCATCAGTACAGACTTCTCCAGCCAGGTTTGACAGGCTTCGATACGGCGTTTCAACGAATCAGCATCCTGATACCCGTCTTTGATCAATGACTCCATAAGGACAATATTACTTTTGAGGTAATCTACCACGCTTTTCTCGCTGAGCTCAATGGTTCCCCCTGCTGCGGAGCGTTCCGCTGTTGCATCAGTCAATTCAAACGCCTGCTCAACAGTAAGATCTGACAGTCCTTCCATTTCAATAATCCGACCGTTAAAAATATTGTTCTTTCCTTCCTTTGCAACTGTTAAAAGACCTTCTTTTATTGCAAAATAAGGGATAGCATTCACAACATCCCTGAGGGTGATACCCGGTTTGAACTGGCCTTTGAACTTCACAAGCACGGATTCCGGCATATCTAAAGGCATAAATCCCAAAGCTCCGGCAAAAGCCACAAGTCCGGACCCGGCAGGAAAACTGAGTCCAATGGGAAAACGCGTGTGCGAATCCCCTCCTGTGCCCATAGTATCAGGGAGTAAAAGCCTGTTCAGCCATGTATGGATGACCCCATCACCCGGGCGGAGAGATATGCCTTTACGCTCGACTACAAACTTCTGCAGTGTTTGATGCATTTTTACATCAGCCGTCTTAGGGTATGCTGCCGTATGACAGAATGACTGCATGAAGAGGTCGCAATGAAACTCCAGACAGGCAAGCTCTTTTAATTCATCTGCTGTCATGGGGCCGGTCGTATCCTGAGATCCCACAGTAGTCATTTTCGGCTCGCAGGTTGTATCAGGCAAGATTCCATCTGCCCCACAGGCTTTTCCCACGATCTTCTGTGCAAGGCTGTAGCTCTGATCTGGTCTGGGCTCAGGATTCTCCTGAACCACAAAAATATCTGTTTTAGGGAGCCTCAAAACATCACGCGCCTTCTCTGTCAATGAACGGCCTATGATAAGAAACAACCTCCCACCCGCCCTAAACTCATCCTTAAGAGCAGGAGTTTTTAATTGGAACTCTGATAATACATTGCCGCTCTTATCGCTGATTTTTCCTTCTGTAAAATCGATTGTGATCAGATCTCCAGTCTCTATACCAGAAACATCACATATGATCGGCAGGCCTCCGGAATCCTCCACAGTGTTAAAGAAAATGGGAGCAATTAAGCCTCCGATCACAACCCCTCCCCTTCTTTTATTTGGAACAAAAGGAATGTCCTGCCCGATATGCCATAGCATGGAATTGGTTGCGGATTTTCGGGAAGACCCGGTCCCTACAACATCTCCCACAAACACAACCTGATGACCCTGTTCCCGGAATTTTGCAATCTTTTCGATACCTCCGGGGAATCGTGTTTCTCCCATTGATAGAGCATGAAGCGGGATATCCGGCCTGCTCCAGGCATATTTCGCCGGTGAGAGATCATCCGTATTGATCTCCCCCTCGACCTTGAAAACCTTTAAGGTCATACTATCAGGAAATTCAGGTCTGTTTAAAAACCATTCCCCGTCCGCCCAGGACTTTAATACAGCTTCGGCAAAAGAGTTGTTTTTAGATAGGGAGACAACACTGTTAAAAGCCCCATAAACAAGTATGGTCTTTTTTAACGCTTCCTTAGCTTCCTGTGCAAGGTCGTCATGTTCCAGGAACTTGAGAAGCGGCTCAACATTATAGCCTCCGAGCATCGTTCCGAGCCAAAAGACTGTTTTCTTATTTGTAAGCACGGGCGATGATATCTTACCTGTTGCTATGTCACTCAGCCATGCGGCTTTGACCTTGGCAGCTGCATCGACACCAGGAGAGACCCGGTTGGTCAGCAGGTCCAATAAAAATTCCTGTTTTCCAGAAGGAGGATTCTCCAAAACACGGCAAATCTCCAGGGTCTCATCCGGAGTCAGCGGCTTGGGAGGAATTCCCAAGGTTTTCCGCGCATATTCATGCTTTATGTAAGCGTCCAACATATCAATCGCTCCTTCTCTCGTTTATCTCATTATGATGATATAATAGACCATACAAAACTTCAACGAACTCGTCAAAACCCGCCTTGAATCTACGGACCTTATGCATCAACTAATCGGGAAAAGAATTAAAATATATATTGCTTTAAAATAGAAATAATTATACTATTTTTCTTCATTTTAATAAGGGAGAAAATATAAATGGACAATGAAACGATCCAAAGAGCCAAAGACCATTTTGGCAGAATCGTCGAAGAGCAGTTGAAACGCGTCGAGGGAATGAAAGATGCCCAGGATTGGGTTGATTACAGCCAGGTAAAACCTATAATCATCGGTATTTTGGGTGGAGACGGCATCGGCCCGTTCATAGCAGATGTTGCCAGAAAAATCATGGAATTTCTGCTTCAAGATGAGATAAAAAGCGGAAAGATAGAACTTCGTGATATAGAAGGACTGACTATTGAAAACCGCGCCAAACTCAACCAATCCATCCCAGATGACGTGCTGGAAGAGATCAAAAAATGTCACATCACACTAAAAGGCCCTACTACAACACCTCGAAAGGGAGATCCATGGCCCAATATTGAAAGCTGCAATGTTTCAATGAGGCGTCACCTAGATCTTTTTGCCAATGTCCGGCCTGTCAAGGTTCCGAGTGACGGTATTGACTGGATGTTCTTCCGGGAAAATACCGAGGGTGCTTACATTATGGGAAGCCGTGGCATTCAGGTCACGGATGACCTGGCAGTTGACTTTAAAGTCATCACCAAACAGGGCGCAGAAAGGATCATCCGCATGGCTTTTGAATATGCTGAAAAGAACAACATAAAAAAAGTCACTATCGTCACCAAGGCAAATGTTGTTAAAACCTCGGACGGATTGTTTCTCGATACCGGGTACAGGATCGCACGGGAGTATCCCGAGATCGAATGCGATGACTGGTACATCGATATCATGACAGCCAAGCTGATCGATCCAAAACGCAGAACGCAGTTCAAGGTTATGGTTTTGCCGAATCTTTACGGTGATATTCTGACAGATGAAGCTGCAGAATTTCAGGGCGGCGTTGGCACGGCTGGAAGCGCCAATATCGGCAAACAGTATGCCATGTTCGAGGCCATTCACGGGTCTGCCCCGCGTATGGTCAAAGAAGGTCGCGCTCAATACGCCGACCCAGGCAGTATGATCAAAGCCGCCTCTCTTCTGATCAACCATCTTGGATACAAAGAACAACACAACAAGCTGGAAATGGCTATAGATATTTGTGCAAACTATGAGAAGAAATATGTCATGACAGGCCGCGACACTGGAGCAACAGGAGAGGAATATGCCAAGTATCTAATGGATACAATGCAGGATCCTAACCTGAAAGAACGCTGGGAAAGTTTTGTCAAAGGATAAGGAAATAAGGGGTACTAAAGCCCCTGCAATAATACATAGGAGGTATTTATGAGAAAAAAAATAGCACTTATTGGCGGCGGCCAGATCGGCCAGATCCTAGCCATGATTGCAGCACAGAAAGAGATGGGAGACATCGTAATACTGGACATTCCTGATTACGAGGATCCTGCCAAGGGCAAAGCTCTTGATCTGATGGAAATGGCCCCTCACGGCAATTATGATGCAAATATCAGCGGCACATCAGATTACAAAGACATAGAGGGCTCTGATGTCGTCATCATCACAGCAGGCAAACCCAGGCAGGCAGGAATGACCCGGGAAGACTTACTTGATGTCAACATCAAGATAATCACCGACGTCGCTAACGGAGTTAAAAAACACGCTCCCAACGCTTTCTGCATTGTTCTGACAAACCCTCTGGATGCTATGGTTTATGTGTTCCATAAAGTTACAGGATTCCCCAAGAACCAGGTTCTGGGTATGGCTGGAACATTGGATACCGCACGCTTTCGTTCCTTCCTAGCCATGGAACTTGGTGTGTCCGTAACAGACATCGCTGGGACAGTTCTTGGCGGCCATGGTCCTACCATGGTTCCTCTCCCACGATTAACCACGATCGGCGGCGTTCCTCTGACCGATATTGCTGACCAGGCATTGATCGACCGCGTGGTTGACAGAACGCGTAAAGCAGGAACAGAGATCGTCAAGCTGTTCGGTAAAGGGTCTGCTTTCTTTAGCCCGGCCTGGAGCGCTATCGTGATCGCAGAATCTTATCTCAAAGATAAACGACGGGTTCTCTCGGGTGCTGCTCTCTGTGAAGGAGAGTACGGGATCAACGGCTATTTTATCGGCGTCCCTGTCCTTATCAGCGCCAAGGGAGTAGAAAAGATACTAGAGATCAGCCTCAATGACGATGAGAAGGCCATGCTCCAGACCACCATGGAGAAGGTTAAACAAACCGTCGCAGAGTGTGATATCTGAGACCAAAAATGGCTGAACACAAAATTACTACTCCAGTTTCAGACGAAGTCATAGCCGAACTCAAAGCCGGCGACAGCATTTTTATCACCGGTTACCTTTATACAGGAAGGGATTCAGCCCATAAAAAACTCATTGACCTCATCACAGAAGGGAAGGAACTTCCCATAGATGTCAAGGGGCAGTTTATTTATTATGTTGGCCCAACACCTGCCCGGCCCGGAAAACCAATCGGCTCTGCCGGTCCTACTACCAGTTACAGGATGGATTCTTATGCTCCAACCCTTTACAAACTCGGCTTAAAAGGTTCGATCGGCAAAGGGGCCCGAAACGAAGAAGTCAAAGATGCGTTGAAAAAATACAAAGGCGTATATGTAGCCTCAGTAGGAGGCGCAGGCGCTCTTATCTCAAAAAGCATCGAAGAGGCAGAGATCATCGCTTACCCTGAATTGGGACCCGAAGCGATAAGACGGATCAAGGTCAAAGATTTCCCGTGTATTGTCATCAATGATATGTATGGTGGAGATCTCTATGAAGAGGGGAAAAAACAATTTAGAAAAGAATAAGAATCACTTTATCTGAACATCACAAGGAAAAGCCTGCCCTTCTGGGAAGGCTTTTCCTCTAAATTCTATCCTTACAAAGGACTTATCATATGAAAATACATGAATATCAAGCTAAACAGATCCTCAGCCGCTTCAATGTGAATATCCCTAAAGGAGAAGTAACAGACTCCCCTGCTAAAGCCCGGGAAATTGCAGAAAAGATCGGTCCACGTGTGGTTCTCAAAGCACAGGTCCATGCAGGAGGACGAGGTAAAGGCGGCGGCATCAAATTGGCCCAGGACCCCTCTGAAGCGGAAAAACTGGCCAATGACATGATCGGCATGACCCTGATCACACCCCAGACTGGGCCAGAGGGAAAACTTGTCAAAAAGATCATGGTTGAAGAAGCTCTGGATATCGACAAGGAATTGTATATAGGAATCGTTATCGACCGTGCAAAAGAAGCCCCTGTCATCATGGTTTCCTCTGAAGGCGGAATGGAGATCGAAAAGGTCGCAGCTGAAACACCTGATCTTATATATAAAGAATATATAGATCCAGCCACGGGTTTCCAAAGCTTTCAGGCACGTAAATTGGCCTTTAAGCTTGGACTGGAAGGAAACACCCTTAAACAGGCCATCAAGTTTATTATGGCCCTCTATAAAGCTTTTGAGGCGTCTGATGCGTCGCTCGCAGAGATCAACCCCATGCTCATCACAAAACAGGGGGATGTTTTTGCCCTGGATGCCAAAATGAATTTTGACGATAACGCACTGAATCGTCATCCTGATATTGCGGAAATGAGAGATCTGGATGAGGAAGATCCTCTCGAGGTCGAAGCTGGAAAATTCGATCTGAACTACATCAAACTGGATGGAAGCGTTGGTTGTATGGTCAATGGCGCAGGGCTTGCCATGGCCACCATGGATATCATCATGCTCAAAGGCGCCATGCCGGCAAATTTCCTGGATGTCGGAGGAGGAGTTTCTGAAGAAGCTATTAAAAATGCTTTTAGGATTCTTGTCTCCGATCCGGATGTCAAGGCCGCATTAGTGAACATCTTCGGAGGCATTGTCAGGTGTGACCTTGTTGCCAGCGGGATCGTCAAAGCTTCTAAAGAATTAGGAGTAAAGATCCCAATGGTGATAAGGCTGGAAGGAACAAACGTTGAAGAGGGCAAAAAGATTCTTGAGGAATCAGGACTGAAATTTTATTCTGCAGGCGGAATGGAAGAAGCTGCTGAGAAAGTCGTTCCCCTGACCGGGCAATGAAGAGGAGTGGAACATGAGTATTCTAATAGATGAAAAAACCAGAGTTGTTGTCCAGGGTATCACTGGAGGAGAAGGGACCTTTCATACGGAGAGGATGCTGGAATACGGAACCAAGGTTGTAGCTGGAGTCACTCCCGGCAAGGGCGGTTTGACCCATCTCGGCGTTCCTGTGTATAACACAGTCGCAGAAGCAGTAGAAAAAGAGGGGGCCAATGCAGCTGCCATTTTCGTTCCTCCCTACTTTGCTGCCGACGCGATAATGGAAGCTGCAGACAGCGGAGTAAACCTTGTCGTTTGCATTTCCGAAGGCATTCCGACATTTGATATGATCAAAGCCAAACTGTATCTCAAAGCAAATAACTGCCAGTTGATCGGGCCCAATACACCTGGCATCATTTCCCCCGGGAAATGCAAGATCGGCATCATGCCGGGACATATCCACACACAAGGGTCCATAGGCATTATCTCCAGATCCGGAACTCTGACTTACGAAGCTGTGGCCCAGGTATCTGAACAGGGATACGGGCAATCCACTGCTATCGGTATCGGAGGGGATCCCATCGTCGGATTGAAATACATCGAGCTGCTGGAAATGTTCAAAGAGGATAATGAAACCGAGGCGGTTATTCTAATCGGAGAGATCGGTGGAACGGCTGAAGAAGAGGCAGCCGCCTACATCAAGGCTGAGTTTAATAAACCGGTGGTCAGCTTTATAGCAGGCCAGACCGCTCCTCCAGGCAGGCGTATGGGACATGCAGGCGCTATTATCGCCGGAGGTAAAGGAACAGCCAAAGAAAAGATGGAAGCCCTGGAGAATGCAGGCGTTTACGTCGCTAAAAACCCTGCGGAGATGGGAACTAAAATCAAGGAATCTTTAGGTTGATCTGCTTTTTGATACCGGGTTTATTCCTGACGTTTATTAACTCCCCATATGCCTGATACGATCAGAAGCGCTCCAACGATCAGGTACCAGCTTAATTGTTCCTTCAGAAATATTACTCCCAAACCGATACCTACAACTGGGATACTATAGGTCACGAGCGAAACACGCGTTGGGCCGATCTCGTGAAGAAGCCGGTAAAACATAATATAACTGAGGGCTGCACCCAGAATCCCGAGCCAAGCGATGGCTATCCAGGTGACCGGCTTGACCGGCAGCACCAGGGGAGATTCAATAACAGGTGTAGCAACCCACAACATCATACCAGCAAAAAGTATCGTATAAAATGCCTGAAAAACAGGAGTTACGGAGTGCAGCTTGATCCGGGCATACACATTGGATATTCCATAGAATATGGCAGCCAGCAGCATAGCTCCCTGTCCCAGTAAAATCATGTGTGAAGCACTTCCGTTCCCATCCCCTTGGAAAAGGCTGTTCTGGGCAAGGACGATCACTCCGGCGAAACCCAGTAAAAGCCCTGAAACCTTGCGGATTGTCATACGGTCATCACGGACAAAAAGATGAGCAAAGATCATGGTGAACATAGGAACAGTTCCATTATAAATTGTCGCCACTGCTGAATCGATATACTGCTCGGCCCAGGTAATGAGGACCCAAGGGACTGTTGCGCTCATCATCCCCTGAAGCAGGAGAATTCCTCTCATCTTCCAGGTTTTAGGAGCTGCGATCTTGCGTGCTTTTAAAATGAGAAACAAGATCAAAACAGCAAACATCATTCGGATAGATACCACTTTGAACGGCCCGATTTCCTGGACTGCGATCTTTATCCACATAAAAGAAGATCCCCAGATTACAGTCAAAAAAAGAAAATAAACCCACTGCCGGACAGTCATCGAATCATCTAGAACTTCATTTTAATCTCGAGTTCTTTTGCTTCACGCAGCAGCTTAAAAGCGACTTCATCTCCCCAGGTAAAATCCGAAAGATATTTCCGGAGGCAATTGATACAGGTAAAATGCTGGCCATCTACAGCAAGAACAATATCTCCCTTCTTGAAATTTTTGCCTTTGGCCGCGCCTGACATGGGATCCCTTGCAATAACAAGATTGTCCAATCCGTCGAATTTCGTTAGAGCAATACCTATGGAAGGATACTCAGGCTGCGATTCTTCAGGCAGGCCCCAGATATAATGACCAAGGCTTCTCGAAACAACAACACTGTTTTTACCTTCAGGAACAATAACACAGATCACCGTTTTGTAAGGTAAAGACTGATTCTCATATGCGCGGCGGTTTATCCCGAGATTGTAAATAAGGTGGCCGGAACCTACAAACACAATGACTCTTTTGCCCTCTATGTCCACTGTACGGAGAGTATTTTTAGCCATGACTTCATCCCATGAGGACTGGGCCCGGTAAAGCGCTTTAAACATCATATCCTCTGATCCATGTCCCTTCATTGCCACCGGCATCTCTATATCTCCAAATATAGCCCGCATCAATGCAATGTGGTCCTTATTTGTAAGATCAGGTTTTGGGACTATCTGTTTTTCCTCATTACTTAAAGCTTCCCATCCCCCCATCCTTATCTTACGAATGATACTTCTGGGTGCGTTCAAAGCATGTATCGGGATCTTGTTTTCTTTTGCCAGACCAAAGATCTTCTTATAATACTTAAAATTGAAATTCCAATTCACATACCACTGGGCCTGGTCGATAAACTCATCCTCGGTCAAAAGACCCAGGCTCCATTTGTTCAGGGGCTCCTGCCACCTGATATCATACATTTCCAGCCCTATTGCTAGATCTTTATCTTTGGCATACAAGGCATGTGCGATCTTATGCTGGACATCATGCATAGGAAGGTTGTTATGGGACTCTCCCACATAAACGATCCTTGCAGTCTTCATCTCAGCGATCATTTTTTCGAAGGATATAGCTCTCCCCTTTTCAGCCGAATATATTTGGCCCGGAGTGATTGTCATTGTCTTGTCCTTGAGTCGAGGATCACCGATCTTAAGTCTTAGGATATTGTCCTTTTCTTCAACAGCGACAAGTGTTCCAGCTAAAAGAAACACCAGAAAACCCAAAGCTATTTTAGTTTGCAACATCATTCATCCTCCTATCTAATTTTGAAAATTTTAGGAAAAAATAAAAAGGTATTATACCACTAGAACATCCGGAATGATTGATTACTCTTCTTCTTGTCTAATGCGTCCTTCTTTGATGGATTCCTGAATGATCTTCTGCTGTAGCTGTCCGGGAACTTCCTCAAAATGGGAAAATTCCATTAAAAAAGAACCTCTTCCCCCAGTAATAGAGGTCAAAGACGGCTCAAAATCCAGCATCTCTGCCATGGGAACCTGGGCTATGATCTGGCGCATACTTCCCTTCTGCTCCATTCCCTGCACTTTTCCTCGCCGTCCGTTGAGGCTTCCCATAATGTCTCCCATATATGTTTCAGGTGTATAGACCTCTACATTCATGATCGGTTCAAGAATCGTTGGTCTGGCTTCTTTTACTGCCTTCTTAAAAGCCATGGAAGCGGCAACCTTAAAAGCGATATCCGAAGAATCGACCTCATGATAAGAACCGTCATACAGGATGACCTTAAAATCGACCGTGGTATAACCTGCAAGAATGCCCTTTTTACGGGCTTCCTGAATCCCCTTTTCGATAGAAGGAATGTAGTTTTTCGGGATGGAACCACCAAAGATCTTGTTTTCAAATTCAAAGTCTGTTCCCCGCGCCGTGGGTTCTATTTTGATCTTGACATCTCCGTACTGTCCTCGACCACCGGTCTGTTTTTTGTATTTCCCCTGAACATCAGCTTTGCCTTTGATGGTTTCCCTGTACGGGATCTTGGGCGGCTTGAGATCGACATTGACATTGTATTTATTTCTCAATCTATCTGTGATGATCTCCACATGGAGCTGTCCATTTCCTGAAATAATAAGCTGGGCTGTTTCAGGATCACGCTCTATCCTTACCGTAGGATCCTCGTCTGTAATGCGGTGGATAGCCTGCGATATTCTGTCTTCATCAGCCCTCGTTTTAGGTTCAATCGCAAAAGAGATAGACGGTTCAGGAAACTTGATGGAAGCAAATTTAACTCTGGCTCCTTTATCAGAAAGAGTATCTCCGGTTGACGTGGCTTTTAGTTTGGCCGTAGCCACTATATCTCCAGCCCTGGCTAAAATCGTTTGAATCTGTTCTTTCCCCTGCAGAAAAAACAATCCGCTCAATTTCTCATTCGTTTGTTCATTGGCATTGTAGACCGTGGAGTCTGCTTTCACGTTTCCGGAAAATATCCGCATAATAGATATCCGGCCAGTATAGGGATCGGATATCGTCTTGTAAACAAGCGCGGCAAATGGCCCCTTTTCATCCGGTGTGACCGCTCCCTGCTCTCCTTTGATCTCTTTTCTCTGCAAAGGAGAAGGAAGATAGTTGATCATTCCATCCAGGATAGGCTGTAA
>CBDVEQ010000033.1:0-16826 GCA_965373045.1 uncultured bacterium
CGGGACGGGCGGATTTGAACCGCCGACCCCACGCACCCCAAGCGTGTGCGCTACCTGGCTGCGCCACGTCCCGACATAAAGAATCACTATTATAGCAAAGAAGTTTTTATTATCAATAAAAACTTGGGATGGAAATCAGTCACTTAACCGATTTTTGATGTCTTTCAGATCTTCGCGTATACGAAACAGGATCTTCTTGATCAGCTTAGGATGAATGGGATTTGCCCCCCTGATCTGGAATTCCTCTTCGATTTTTCTTTTGGCGCCGGCCAGGGTGTAATCCTGATCTTCCATAAGTTCTTTAAGACGAAGGAAAATGTCCAGATCCTTTTTTCGAAAGATCTTGTTTCCGGCAACGGTCTGTCCGGCGTGGATAAAATAAAATTCCTTTTCCCAGTTTTCGATGGTTGATTGGTCCAGTTTAGTAAGCTGGCTGATCTCCTCCAGACTGTAGGTCCATTTGTTTGACTTTCCGGTTGTCATATTGATATCAACTTAGCATGGAATGAAATCTTCGTCAAGAATCGCGCTTCGGGTTATCTGGTTAAAGTAATTTTACTCAAACCTCGAGGTTTCTCTGTGTCAAATCCTTTCGAGCGTGTGAGGTGGTAGCAGAAGAGCTGGGCAGGCACTATGCTCACCAGTGGGCTCAGCCACTCGGGCATATCATTTGGCAGGGGAAAAGAGGTCTGCGCCAGAGACAGAGCTTCCTGTCTGTTGGAGATAGCCAGCAGTTCTACCCGGCGGTTTTCGACCAGATCTGAAAGCAGGCTCATCATGTTTTCGAAGATTTCGCCGTCCGGTACAACTGCAAGCACAAAGAAACCTTGTGAGATGACAGCAACCGGCCCGTGTTGAAAATCGGCAGAGGAATATGGTTGAGCAGAGATGTAGGCCAGTTCCTTCAACTTGAGAGACCATTCATATGCTGTGCAATAATTGTAACCCCGTCCCAATATGACACATTTCTCCATATTCTGGAATCGCTCGGCTGCTTGTTCTACAGCAGGGTCCAGTTTCAATGCGTTTTCAACCATCTCAGGCAACCGTTGGAGCTCGGAAAGACGCTTTTTATCCCCTTTCAATGCAATGGAAAGCATAGCAATGGCAAGCAGTTGTGTGGTGTATGTTTTTGTTGCAGCCACAGCTTTTTCGGGCCCGGCACTGGTATTTATCATGAATTCAGATGTTTTGGCCAGATGTGACCGGGGATCGTTTGTTATGGCCAATGTGGGTGCTCCCTGACGGTTTGCTTCGTCTATCACGCTGAGGATATCAGGTGATTTTCCTGATTGTGATATTCCCACAACCAGTGCATTTGTCAGGCAAGGCGGTTTTTTATACACGCTGAACAGAGAAGGAGCGGCCAAAGCTATGGGCAGCTGGTTATAAGCGCCCCAGAGATATTTTGCATACAAGCCCGCATTATCCGAAGTGCCTCGGGCGGCAAGCAAGATAAAATCGATCTTTCTTTTTTTTAGGGCCCTGGCCGTTCTTTCCACATTTTTCATTTGAACGTTCATCAGCCGGGCCAGGACCTCTGGCTGTTCGAATATTTCCGATCTCAGGCTCATGTTGTCTCCGTCTGTAATCTGATTATATTATCCCGGCTTGTGTGGAATCAACTGGAATCTTGTTTTGAACCAATATTGATATTTCAGCTATTGTTTTTATCTGTTATAATTCTATAAATGTCTGTCTCTAAAAAATCTGGTGAAAAGGAGTACACTCCGCTGGCCGAGCGTATGAGGCCTCTCAGTCTGGACAAATTTTACGGGCAGGACCATCTAATCGGAAAGGGTAAAATTCTTTCCCTGTTGATAAACCCCTATCATGGGGTTTCACTCTTTTTGTGGGCCCCGCCGGGCTCAGGAAACACGACTCTGGGGTATATTCTGGCCCAATACTTTGACCTCCCATGTATTTTTTTCAGCGCCGTGGTTTCAGGCATTAAGGAAGTCAAGGAGGTTATGTCCAAGGCTGAGAGCCATAAAAAGCTCTACAAACAGCCGACTATCATTTTTATCGATGAGATCCACCGGTTCAATAAAGCCCAGCAGGGGGCGTTTCTTCCCTACGTGGAAAGAGGGGATATTATCCTTTATGGTTCTACAACGGAGAATCCATCCTTTGAGGTCATTGCGCCGCTTTTATCCCGGATGAAGGTGCTTATCTTGAATCCTCTTGAGAAGGAAACTTTGGTCAAGATACTGATAGAAGCGCTAAATAACAAAAACAAAGGGCTCGGAAATTTAAGCCTTAAGGTAAGGGAGGCTGTACTTGAATTGATTATCGATCATTCAAATGGTGATGCGCGACGCTCCCTGAATACTCTGGAGATAGCAGCAAATTTCGCAGAAAATAATCAGATAACCGAAGAAGGAGTAAAAGAGGCTCTTCAGAAAAGGATTCTTCTTTATGATAAAAAGGGAGAAGAGCATTTTAATCTTATTTCCGCACTTCATAAAAGCCTCCGGAACAGCGATGTGGATGCTTCTTTATACTGGATGGCCAGAATGCTGTATTCCGGAGAAGATCCCCTTTATATTGCGCGCCGCCTCGTGCGTTTTGCATCAGAGGATATCGGCCTGGCTGATCCCCAGGCCCTGTCTATAACTCTGAACGCAAAAGAGGCCTATAATTTTCTGGGCACACCTGAGGGGGAGCTTGCACTTGCAGAAGCGGTTATCTATCTGGCCTCTGCGCCTAAAAGCAATAAAATATATTCAGCCTATTCTAAAGTTATGAAGGAAGTGGATTCCTCTCCTTTTGAACCTGTTCCATTACAGCTTCGCAATGCGGTCACGTCTTTGATGAAAGAGGTCGGTTACGGCAAAAGTTATGAATATGCCCATGATTATGCAGATCTGACTACTGAAATGGAAACCATGCCCGAAAAACTCAAGGGCCGGACATACTATATCCCCGGGCCTCTGGGTTTTGAAAAAGAGATCAAAAAACGCATAGACTGGTGGAAGTCTCTTAAGAAGAAGAATAAGAGCGCTGGCCAATGACTCCCGTGAATATCCAGGCGAATCTGAATAATCCAGGTTTTACCCGCCATGGGCGAGATGAAAAACAATAACGCCTGCCTTGTCCGGAACCTTGTAAGAATCGTAATCTTCTTTTAAGACGAGTTCTCCATTAACCGTAACAGTTATGAGGCTGTAGCTGTATTTCATCCGGTTCAGGACATCCCTTACGGTCATACCCTTGTTCCATTCGATCTTGTCTCTGTTGTTGATCACCAGCACGTTTTTTTAACCTTTTTTTATAAGAATCTCTATAGCGATATTTGCCTGCATATTGGCAGCAATAGCAACCCTTGCTGAGCACAATCCCATGCTCATATCGGTTTTTTCGTCACCACAAAAGTAAATATGTCCTGCCCTTCTTATTCTCAGTTCATCTGTATTTCCTAGCCCTGAAAGCCCGCTGGCACAGATAATTGCTCTTTCCGGGAAAGCTTTACACCATGCTTCGATAAGCCACTGTTTGCTTTCAGCTAGGTCAAATGCTTCTATTAAAAGATCAGCCTCTTTAAAGACCTCTGAGATATCGTCCCGGGAAATTTTTTTGTCATAAGCATCAATAATGACCTCAGGATTTATGGCCTTAAGATGTGCTGTAAGCGCGTCCACTTTTTTTTGCCCCACATCTGATTGGAAATAATACTGCCTGTTAAGATTGGATTCCTCCACTATATCCGGATCTGTAATTATGAGTTTCCCTATCCCAGCACGAACCAGAGAAACAGCTGCGTTTGAACCAAGCCCGCCGCATCCCGCAATAGCGATTATTGATTTTTTAAGGATCTTGGTTGAGCCGGGCACATTCCTTTCAAAAAGCTTGTTGTTTTTTACCATAATTGGATAATAGGTCCTTTATAAAAATAAAAATAGCACACAAAAACATCAGGGTCAATTTACAAGAAAAAAATGACAATAATTATTCAATAACATAATATGAAATGTGCCTTGTAGATAAAGAAGGAAATTAATGAACAAAGTCTATGTTGTCAAGTGTCCCGACTATAAACAAGTCGATGAAAAGATGGACATGTTACTGTCGATGATGGGTGGAATGGATCAATTTGCTAAGGCCGGAGAAAGAATTGTCCTGAAGCCAAACCTTCTTGTACCCAAAAAGCCGGAGAATGCCGTTACTACCCATCCTGCAGTTGTGGCTGCGGTGGGGAGGATAACTAAAAGCGTTGGAGCCAGTCCCATTATTGCCGACAGCCCGGGCTCTGCTTTTCTGTATAATAAAAAGACGCTGGATAGAGTGTACCGCATGTGTGGGATGTCTGAAGTTGCTGATGAGTCTGGAATCGAGGTGAATCTTGATACTACCTGGAAAACGGTTTCCTTTCCTGAGGGGAATTTAATAAAGCGTTTTGAGGTTATCACTCCGGTTATTAAGGCTGATGGTGTATTTAACTTGTGTAAGCTGAAAACGCATGGTTTCATGAGTATGACAGGCGCTGTTAAAAACAGTTTTGGTGTTATTCCTGGAATTATAAAAGCAGGCTATCATGCAAAACTCCAGGATGTGCGCAATTTTGCATGTATGTGCCTTGACCTGTCAGAATATGTTTCTCCTAGAATATCTATAATGGACGCTGTGATCGGTATGGAGGGGAACGGGCCGCAAAATGGCGCCCTGCGCCATGTCGGTTTATTACTTGCGTCAAGAAGCCCGCTTGCACTGGATATTGTTGCCGGTGAAATTATGGGCCTTGACAGGGAAAATAATCCGCTATTGATCGAAGCAGAAAAACGTGGCCTATCTCCCAATCATTTTGAACAAGTGGAGGTTATCGGAGTCGATAAATCAGATCTTTGTATCCCTGATTTCAAACTGCCCGCTACATTGAATGCCAGAGCCAGTTCTTTTGCTTTATCAGTCGTGATTCCGCTATTTAAGAATTGGATCACTGTCCGGCCTGAAATAATAAAGAATAAATGTAATGCTTGCGGTATTTGTCGTGATGCCTGCCCAGTGGAGGTTATTTCCGTAGATAATAATTTTGCTCAGATAAACAGAAAAAATTGTATCCGCTGCTACTGCTGTCATGAGATGTGCCCAGAGGATGCAATCGAATTACATTCGAGTTTCTTCTACCGAATAGTAAACCGTAAATAAGTTTGATCATTCCTGATCATTCTGGACTATTTCTACCAGCTCGGGAAGATCGATTCCCAGTTGCTTAAGCCTTTCGATCTTTGGAACGCCGTTATTCGTCCATCCGCGTTTTTTGTAGGCGGCATCTACAACTTTATTATATTGATCTTCCCTGTATTTGCGGAGAATTGCCATTTTTTCTTCTGTATTTTTTCCTTCAGGATCAACGCTGATATCTTCCTTTATTTGTTTATCATAATATCGATCGGCACGTGATTCATACTCCTCTTTAGTCACCGGCCCGAGTGCCCTGAACGGAGGCATGTCATCTTTTCTGGTTCCATATCCCAGCATTCGGCACATAATTCTCTGCAGATTGTGAACTCTGGCGGACTGGTCGAGCATTTTGTTCTCATCCAGTTCAATGCCGGTCATCCCCTCAAAGAACTTGAAAAAGTCCTCAACATGACCCGGCACTTTTGCAGCTTCCTGGGGCGGGTATTGACTGTTATCGGCAGGAACAACGTCGTTCCAGATAAGCTTACACAACCCCATCAATCCGAACCAGGTGCGCCACAAAGGATAGTAATAAAGAGCTTCAGCTTTTTCCTCAAATGAAGGGATCTGATTGTTGACCATGTCCATAAAAATAAGCCAGGCCTCATCATGCTGGGGGCCCTTTACCGCCATTGTATATCCGGCCTGCTGGGCAAGGGATTCTTTGCAGACATATTCAGAATATTCCAGGCCTTTTACTTCCATTCCGATATCCTGAAGAAATGCTGCATCAGCGCCATATTCTTTTATCCATTTATTTTTGAGCCAGCGTATTCCCTGGCCGACATCAACACCAAACCCTTCACCGAGGGCCATTTCATGAAGTATTTCCAGAACTTCATCGCAGGAGCCGAATTTCAGCTCTTTTCCTCCTGTATGGGTTTTATTAATAACACCCGCTTCATAAGCTTCCATCACAAAAGCAGTGCAGGTTGCCACGGAGATGGTATCTACGCCATAAGTGTCGCAGTAGAAATTATATTCCAGGAGAAAATCCGCATCAAAACAGCCCATATTGGCTGATCCGGCCGCAGTTTCATATTCCGGCCCGTCAACAACGACTTTTTGCCCCTTATAAGGACCTGTCCTGAGTTCAAAGCCGTCAACTGTTTTGGCACATGACATCGAGCAGCCTTTCCAGCATCCGTCAGAAATACCCTGTGTATAATATTCCCTTTGCAGCAGCTTCGTGCCGATTTTTTCTGTTTCAGGGTGAGATCCGAATTTGAAATTATGGACAGGAAGAAGATCATAAGCGTCCATGACATCAATAATGTTGGCTGTTCCTACTGATCGCATATCACACTGATCTTTATCAATGGTTGCCATTTCAGCATTTATCTTCATCCCATAGTTGCGGATCATATTTGCGTCTAAAGGATGGTTCATGTCATCTATTATTTCTATTGCTCCTGTTGGGCAGACATAGGCGCAGGATGTGCATCCCACACAGTGCTTATCAACTTCGCCATACGGCATTGTGAGGTGTCTCTTAATACCCCTTCCTGCAAAATCAAGGATCCTTTCCTGGATAAATTCCTCGCATGCTCTTACGCAGTGACCGCAGAGTATGCATGCTTTGGGGTTCTCGTCGGTGAGATCACTTTTAAATCTTGATCCATCCGTAACGCCGCATTTTGCAGCCACTGCTTTGATTACAGGAACATTAGGCCATCTGCCAAGATACATTTCCGCGAGAACTTTTCGGTGCTGCCTGACCCGGTTCGAATTTGTCTCAACTTTGATCTCACTGCGAACAGGATAATTACACGCTGTAACCAGCTTTTTCCTTCCTCTGACTTCGATCTCACATATACAGAGCCTGCAGGTTCCATTGGGTGTAAGATCTTTATGATGGCATAGAACAGGGATATCGATATTCAGCGCTTTTATAGCATTGAGGAGAAAGGAGTCTCTGACAACAGAAACTTTTTTGTCATCGATTGTGATTTCTATTTTTTTTGGTTCCATCAGTTCACCTCCACAGAATCAAACTTGCAAACTTCATAACAAATGCCGCATTTTATACACTTTTCCCCGTTTATGACATGTAACTCTTTGAGTTTGCCTGTAATAGCATCAGCAGGACAGTGTTTTACGCAGATCGTGCATCCGGTACAATTGTCATTTATTTTATATGTGATTAGCGGTTTACATACACCTGCCCTGCACTTTTTATCCTTTATGTGTTCTTCATATTCTTCTCTAAAATAACGGATCGTGTTAAGTACAGGATTTGGCGCTGATCCTCCCAATTGACAAAGACTTGCTTCGATGACTGTTTTTGAAGTCTCTTCCAAGAATTCAATATCACCATCCTTTCCCTGTCCATTACAGATTCTTGTTAATGTTTGATTAAGCGCATAGAGTCCTTCTCTGCAGGGTGTACATTTTCCGCAGGATTCATCAACCAGAAAATTGATGAAGTATCTGGCAACATCAACCATGCATGTTCTGTCATCCATAACGATCATTCCGCCCGAACCCATCATAGAGCCTGCTTTAGTCAGGGAATCAAAATCAACTTTCATATCAAGTTTGCTTTCCGGAATACATCCACCGGATGGACCTCCTGTTTGTATGGCTTTAAATTCGCGTCCATTCGGAATACCGCCTCCGATATCGTCAATAATATCTCTGAGTTTGATACCCATGGGGACTTCTACAAGGCCGGTATTTTGAATATCGCCCACCAGAGAAAACACTTTTGTTCCTGATGAACCGCCCCATGGATTCTCACTTACATCCCCGGTTCCGATCGAAGCAAACCATGCTGCGCCTTTTTCCAGGATCACAGGTATATTGGCCCAGGTTTCAACATTATTGAGGACAGTCGGTTTGTCACGGAATCCGAACTCTACGTTGTGGACATATTTTGCGCGCGGCTCCCCGGCGCGGCCTGACATGGACGCCATAAGAGCAGAGGATTCACCGCATACAAATGCGCCTGCGCCCCTGTGAACATGAATATCAAAGCTGAAGCCGCTGTCGAGAATGTTTTCCCCAAGAAGTCCGTATTCACGAGCCTGGGCGATCGCTTTATTCAATCTGACAAGGGCAAGAGGATATTCTTTTCTAATATAGATATATCCCTGTTTTGCGCCTACGGCAAATGCGCCGATAAGCATTCCTTCTAAAACTGAATGGGGATCTGTTTCGATGATACTTCGGTCCATATAGGCCCCGGGATCGCCTTCATCAGCATTGCATACTATAAATATTTCTTCATCTCTTTCAATGGCGGCTTTACGGCCTGATTCCCATTTGACTCCTGCAGGGAAACCGCCGCCGCCGCGCCCCCGGATCCCCGAAGATATAACAGTTTTAATAATACCTTCCGGATTTTGTTCGTTAAGAATCTTTTTTAATGCCTTATAACCATTGCGGGCAATATAATGATCTATATTTTCCGGATCGATAAGCCCCTTATTTCTGAGCGCTATAAGCTGCTGTTGGGTGAAAAAACCAATATCATCCATTGTTTTGTTGATATCACCTGTAACAGGATTTTTGTGCATAAATTTTTCCACAGGTTTTCCCTGTACAAGATGACCCTCAACGAGTTCTTCGATGTCCTCTTCTTTAAGCTTCTGATAAAATATGCCTTCAGGCTGAACGACAACGATCGGACCGGCTGCGCAGAAACCATTACATCCTGTGCTGACTACAAGATAATCATTATCAAGGTTTTTCTCTTTAATAACCTTGATCAGTTTATCCCGGATATTGAAACCCTTAGCTGCAACACACCCTGTTCCGGTGCATACCATGAGCAAACCCTTGTATGATGAAAGATATTTATTTTCCCGCAGGGCAATTTTTTCAAGGTCTTTGCTCTCCAACTTCGCAATTGATTCTTTTTTAGGTTCTTTGGCTTTTTGGGTTCCGGGGTCTTTTTGTCCGTTGCTTTTCTTTAATAATCTTTCAACATCTTTAGCCTGGACATTTCCGTATACTTCTTCACCGATTTTTACAACAGGAGCAATGCTGCAAGCCCCGAGACAGGCTACCGCTTCAAGGCTATATTTGTTGTCCTTTGTCGTTTCGCCTGTTTTTATGTCAAGAACACGCTCAAATGAATCAAGGATCTTTGCCGACCCTTTAACGTGACAGGCAGTGCCGACACATACCTGAATGATCTTCTCGCCTTTGGATTCAAGACTCAAGCTTTTGTAGAAGGTGGCAATATGATAAAGATATGCCTTTGGTGTCCCTGTTTTTTTATTAAGCTCTTCGATAGCTGTTTTGGGAATATGGCGGAAGCGTTCCTGAATGTCCTGCATCATCTCAATCGCATAATCCGGGTCGTAATTCCACTTTTTTATTATTTCTTCAATTTCTTCGATCTCGTGTTTAGAAGTGACAATGGATATTTTTCTTGGAGTAACCAGTTTGGCAACTTTGTTTTTTTCAACTCTCCACGCAGGAGAGATATCCCTGTTTTTTATAACCAGGGCCTTTAGTTTTTTGTCTCTGAATACAGTGCCGATACCTCCTCTTCCAGCCTGCTTAAGACGTGTAACATTTCTTCTCCAATCCCAAAAAGAAAAATTCAACACTCCCATTCTTGTATGCTGAGCGCCTCTTCCCGCAGAAACTACGGCAATATTTTTCTTGTCAAGTTCATCATCTGCATACATTTTTGTTAGATCTTCAGCAATAAGATGAGAATCAATGCTTTCAAGAGGAGCTTTTTCAATGGTGATTTTGCCTTTCACGGCATCAATGTAGATGATTGTTTCATTTTCGGCCTTTCCTACAATACATAAAGCATCATACCCGGCAAATTTAAGAAACGGTCCGAAGTAGCCGCCTACATTGCAGTCCATTATTGAATGCGTAAGTGGTGAGATCGTTGTTACGATCGTTTTTCCTGACCCTGGAAATGAGGTTGTTCCCCCGAGAGGACCTGAGGAAAAACAGATTGGATTCTCATGGTTGCTCCATTTTGTATTTTTATTGATCTCATGGAACATTAGCCATAGATCAAAACCCTTTCCACCGACCCAAAGATCTTTCATCTGCTGAGTGACTGGCAGGGATTTGATCTCATTTTTGTCAAGATCGATCCTTAGTGTTCTGTTTGCATATCCCTTTTCAAGTTTTACGATCTCAAAGTTGAACTCCCTTGAAATCTCATGTGCTTTTTGCAGCCTTTCAATGTGATTTTCAGTCATCTGTATACTCTCCTAACCTGGCCTATTCATAAAAACTAACGATAACTTGACCAAACATATTGTATCTCAACCAGGTTCAATCGCGAAAATGCAGTTTCTCTCACCTCACTAGGCATCTTTCAGTAAATAATATATTTCCCAGCTGATCTCATCTGCAAGGCATCCAATGCAGGAACTTGCTGTGGTGGCGATCTCCTCGTTTGCGATTTTTTCCTTAAGGATCTTTTTAACCCGTTTTCGAATTTTGTATAAAAGTATATAGTTGATCATGACCGTGAAGAAGAAAATGATAACAGTTACAAAGTCTCCTGTAAAGATTGAGGAAGAACAGGGAAACATGTTAAAATATCTGTTCCTCAAATGAAAGTATTTAAAACGATTCTGATTGCCTGTTTTCTGTGTTTAAATTCATGTATGCTTTTTAAAAAAAAGGCGGAAGTCTATCCGGCAGGGGTGATATTTCCTGTTGATATAAAAACTTCTGTCTCATTCAATGGGATGGTTTTCCCGGATATTCAAAAAAAGGGTGAAAATATCTATCTGTCGACCAGAACAGGATATGTATATTCCATCCATGCTGAGGACCTGAGTATTACATGGGCATACAAAGCACCGGAACCACTGATAAGCTCCCCATACATAAGTATGGAGAATATCTTTGTGATCGGGGAAAAACATGTTCTCTACTGTTTAGACACGGAAGGAGAGCTGATTTGGTCGCAAAGACTTCAAGGACCAGTGACAAGCAATGTTCTCGAAACAGAGGCTGGAGTTTTTGCGGGAACAGAAGGCGGAGATATTTATGTGATGGGCCGAAATGATGGTCGTGTGATCAGAAAGATCTCCATGAAATCAGCCGTCAGTTCGAACATCCTGTCATATGAAAGATCCATCATCTTCGGATGTGAGGATGGAAATCTGTATGTCATGGATTCAACTGGAAAAATGCGTGGTTCATTCAACGCGGGAACCAAGATCGGTCCGAATCTCAGTCTTGATGGATCCCGGCTTTACTTCTTTTCAGATGATTTTTTATCATTTTGTCTCGACTTGAAGACCTTCAGGAGAAAATGGAAAACAATCCTTGGAGAAAAAGTCCAGATCCCTCCGGTTGTATATAAGAAAAAACTTCTGGTTGCGTGCTGGAATGGAGTCCTTTACTGCCTGGATAAGAGGAACGGTACTATTAAATGGTGGAGAAATATACCGGCACGCAGTATATACGACCTCGCTGTTGTGGATAAAAAAGTCGTTGTTTCTTCCTTGTCATCAGCATTAATCTGTTTTGATATCGAATCCGGAGAACAACAGGGATATTATGAGGGGGCCTCTGAGATAAAGACCAATCCTCTGTGGAACGAACCTTATATTCTGGTTGGACTCTATAACATGAAAGCTGAAGAAGGGCGTCTTGTCTGCCTCAAAAAAACGGTGAGAGTCACTTTATCCCCGTCTAAATCATCGCCCCAGCAAACTGACGAAGAAATTGTTTTTAATGCAGTTGCCTTAGGTTTTTTTAAGCCGGAGTACGAGTTTTATGTGACAAAAATTGTTTTTATTACAGTTGCCTTAGGTTTTTTTAAGCCGGAGTACAAGTTTTTTATGAAATCAGATTCGAAAAAGGAAATTGTCCAGGAAAAATCTGAGAAAACCAAGTGGGCATGGTATCCGGAAGAAGTGGGGGATTATATAATTGGTGTGGTTGTGACAGATGAAATGGAAAAAGAAGAAACCGAGATCAAATTCTTTATAAAGGAAATATTATTTACAAAAAAAGAAATAGCGGCTTTTCTCAAAAAATGGCCGGATTTCAACTTCCAGTTTTTGAAAATCCCATGGTATTTGATATATCCCAGATAGGAGGCAGAGCATTGAATAGAGAAGAAGCTTTGGAGCTTGTTCACAAGCACCTTAAGAACAAAAATCTTATCAAACATTCGTTGGCCGTAGAGGCCTGTATGCAGGCAATGGCCGAACGAACGGGCGGAGATGTTGATAAATGGGGGCTTGCTGGATTATTACATGACCTGGATTATGAGATAACTGAAAAAAGTCCAGAACTTCATACCAGAGAAACAGTTAAAATATTACAGGATATCGGAGTAGAAGGCGAGATCATCCAAACCATTCAGGCGCACGCAGGGCAGAAGACCTGCGAGAGTGATATGGAATATGCGATCTTTTCCATCGACCCTTTGACAGGGCTGATAATTGCTGCTACGCTGATGCACCCCAAACGAAAACTGGCAGAGATCGACTTGGGCTTTGTCAAGAGAAGATACAAAGAAAAGAGCTTTGCACGAGGAGCCAGAAGAGAGGATATCGAACAGATCCGGAATATAGATATTGGTCTGGATGAGTTTATTTCCATCTGCATTAAGGCTATGCAGGGAATACATAAGGAACTGGGACTTTAGTCTGGAGAGTTGACTTATTGACTGCAATTCGATATTTTTTTAGCTACTCATTTAAAGTGAATCAGAGTGGAAAATACGATGTAGAAGGCCATGTGTGAAATGGACAAGATCGAATATAAACATATTGCTATTGAAGGTGTGCTCAAGTCCAATAAGTCCCAATTGGCCAATATCCTGGCGCAGCGTATCGGCGGAAAAGTTGTTGCAGATAGAATGGATAATCCTTATTTAAAAGACTTTTATGATGAAAAAGAAGGAGCTGCTTTTCTGACTCAGCTTGTTTTTCTTGTCAATAGATATCATCAGCAATACGGACTTCTACAGCGCAGCCTGTTTGATGAACGCATTATTTGCGACTATCTCTTTGAGAAGGATAAAATCTATGCTTATCAGACACTGACTGATGAAGAACTTGTGGTCTATGAAAAAATCTATTCTGTCTTTTCCGAACGGATCATAAAACCGGATTTTGTGATTTACCTCCAGCTCTCCCTTCCTGCTTTAAAGAGAAGGATCGTAAAATATGGTAATGCAGTGGAAAAAAACATCTCTGATAAATTCTTCGAGGATGGACTTGAGGCCTTTGATTATTTTTTCTTCAACTACAAGGCTGCTCCTCTGCTTGTCGTAAGATCCGATAATCTGGATTTTACGCAGGATGAAGAGATAGAAGACTTGGTCGAGAAGATCGCACAAATGAAAAAAAGCCCTCTTTTTTATGTTCCTCTTGGCAAAGCGAATAAAAAAGAAGAATAGAGACTTTACCTCAATCTCGATAACAAAGGCGGGATGGGGAGAAAGGAAATAAAATGTCCGATCAAAAAATTCAACCTGTTACCATTCCCCGGCTTTTTGCAAAAAAAGAAGCAGACGAAAAAATCGTTGCACTCACTGCTTACGATTATCCTATGGCAAGGATCGTTGATGAGGCAGGTGTAGATCTTATCCTTGTCGGGGATTCCCTGGGAATGGTAGTCCTTGGTTACGAGAACACCATCCCTGTGACCATGGATGAGATGATCCACCACACAAAGGCTGTTTCAAGGGGGGCAAAAAGGGCTCTGGTTGTTGGAGATATGCCTTATTTTTCTTTTCATCTCTCAGAGAAGGAAACCATCTTTAATGCTTCACGGTTTCTCAAGGAGGCAGGCGCCAAGGCTGTAAAGATCGAAGGGGCTTCTCCAAGGCGGCTCAAACTGATCGAATCCATGATCGAAGCAGAGATCCCTGTGATGGGGCACGTGGGACTGACACCCCAATCCATCAATCGTCTTGGACGATTCAGAGTGTCCGGTAAGACTCTGGATGAAGCCAAGCGGATCGTCCAGGGAGCCCTGGATCTTCAGGATGCAGGCGTTTTTTCAGTCATTCTGGAGTGTATTCCCAGAGAATTGGCTGAAGAGATAACAGCACGTCTGACAGTCCCGACTATTGGGATCGGAGCCGGTCCCCATTGTGACGGTCAGATCATTGTTTTCCACGATCTTGTCGGATTCATGGATGGATATCTGCCCAAGTTTGTTAAAAAATACGCACATCTCCATGAAACTATATTGGGGGCTGTCAGCAGTTACTCAGATGATGTCCGGCACAAACAATTTCCAGAGGATGCTCACTCGTACCATTTGAAATCCGGCTTTGACATAAGGAACTTGCTTGATAAAAAAAGAGAAAAATGACATCAGAAAAGTTTAACAAAAAACGTGGTTCAATGAAGATCATCAGTAATATTGAAGAAATGAAGGAAATATCCCGAAAACTGAAGAGGGAAAGGAAGTCCATCGGCCTGGTGCCGACTATGGGGGCTCTGCATGAGGGGCATTTGAGTCTGGTCAGAAAATCTATGCAAACCATGAATAAAACAGTGGCTAGCCTGTTTGTCAATCCAGCACAATTTGCGCCAAATGAGGATTTTGACAGTTATCCAAGAGATTATGACCGGGATCTGGCCATGTTCATGCGGGAAGGAGTTGATATCGTGTTCATGCCGGAGAGAAACACTGTCTATCCGGCGGAACACAAAACCTATGTAGAAGTGCATGACCTTCAAGAAAGATTATGCGGTCTCACAAGACCGATATTTTTCCGGGGAGTATGTACTGTAGTGTTGAAACTCTTTAACATCATCAATCCTGACACTGCATTTTTCGGGCAGAAGGATGCCCAGCAGGGGATCATCATCAAGCGGATGGTTCAGGACCTGAACCTGGCTGTTCGAATCAAGATCCTTCCTATTGTCAGGGATAAGGAAGGGCTTGCGCTCAGTTCGAGAAACGCCTATCTTAAAGATACACAAAGGCTGGCAGCCCTGTCACTCTCCCGAAGTCTGAGAGAAGCAAAAATAATGGTGGAAAAGGGAGAGATACGTGCTGAGATCATAACGGCTCAAATTAAAGATATTATTGAATGTTATCCCGAGGCAAAGATCGATTATATCAAGGTCGTTGATGCGGAAAACCTGGATCCTCTGGATGTCGTGCGTGCAGGAACTATGATCGCCCTGGCCGTTTATGTAGGAAAAATCCGGCTGATTGACAATATTATCCTGTAGTCTTAATCCAGGTGATAGTTTGGAGCTTCTTTGGTGATAATGACATCATGCACATGGCTTTCACGCATGCCCGATGAAGTGATTTTGATGAACTTTGCATTCTCCTGCAGTTTTTTTATGGTTTTGCAGCCGGTATATCCCATGCCCGATCTTAATCCTCCGACAAGTATCTCGATGATCTGAGGCGCGTTGCCTTTATAAGGAACTCTTCCTTCAATACCCTCAGGAACCAGCTTGCCTTCGCTTGATAGTTTATCCTGGAAATAACGGTCCCGGCTTCCTTCCCGCATAGCCTCCAAAGAGCCCATTCCGCGGTAGGTCTTGTAGGAGCGCCCCTGAAATATAACGACTTCTCCGGGCGATTCGGTTGTGCCTGCAAGAAGATTGCCGATCATGACTGAATCAGCTCCTGCAACGATAGCCTTAGTGATGTCTCCTGAAAACTTGACCCCGCCGTCTGCGATCAGGGGAATATCCCGGGATTCCGTATATTTCCTGACATCTGAGATGGCTGTGATCTGGGGAATGCCTATTCCTGAAACGATGCGTGTTGTACAGATAGATCCCGGTCCTACACCGACTTTGACTGCATCCACTCCAAGTTCGACTAAGTCCCTGGCCGCTTTGAAGGTGGCGATGTTTCCTGCTATTAGCTCCTGGTTTGGATGATTCTTTTTGATAAGTTTAATAGTATCCATCACGCGCTTTGACTGGCCATGGGCTGTATCTACGACTAAAACATCAACCTTCTTATTAATAAGAGCTTTTGCCCGTTCCAATGTATCGGATCCGACGCCTAAAGCAGCCCCCACCCTTAAGCGGCCGAGTTCATCCTTAGATGCATCTGGATACTGTATTCTTTTAAGGACGTCCTTGTAAGTGATAAGTCCTTTCAGATGAAAGCTTTCATCCACCATGAGGATTTTTTCTATCTTGTGTTTGTGAAAGAGTTTTTCTGCTTCTTTCAAGGAAGTGCCGACCGGAACAGTGATAAGGTCCTTGGTCATGGCATTTTTTATAAGGAGGTTCATGCGAATTTCGAACCGGATATCCCTGTTTGTGAGAATGCCGACCAGTTTGTTGTTTCCATCCGTGATAGGCAATCCAGAGATCTTGTACTTATTCATGACCTCCTTGGCCTCATATATCTTATTGGTGGGTTTCATCGTGATGGGATCAACGATCATTCCACTTTCGTAACGCTTGACCTTGTCAACTTCCTCTGCCTGCTTTTCAACAGACATGTTCCGGTGGACTATTCCTATGCCCCCCTGCTGGGCCAGCGTGATTGCCATTTTTGAAGTCGTGACAGTATCCATGGCTGAGCTGACGATAGGGATGTTCAGGTCTATATTCCTGCTGAAGCGGGTTTTTAAGTCGACATCAGTCGGAAGAACTCCGGATTTTGCCGGAATGATCAGAACATCATCAAATGTCAGACCTTCTTTGATTTTTGCATCAAGCATGTGTCTTCCTTATTTTTTCTTTTTTTTCCTTTTT
>CBDVEQ010000034.1:0-16276 GCA_965373045.1 uncultured bacterium
AATGGGAATGCAAAGATCATGGACTTTGGAATTGCCCGCTCAATAAAGAGCAAAGGAATCACAGGTTCAGGAGTGATGATCGGCACACCAGAGTATATGAGTCCCGAACAGGTGGAAGGCAAAGAAGTCGATCAGCGGTCAGACATCTATTCATTGGGAGTCATCCTCTATGAAATGGTTACTGGAAGAGTGCCTTTTGAAGGAGATACAGCTTTGTCAGTTGCTATGAAGCATAAAAGTGAGCTACCAAAGAATCCTAAAGAGCTAAATGCGCAGACTTCTGAAGACCTAAACCGAGTGATTCTGAAATGTATGGAGAAGGATAAAAAGAAGAGATATCAGAACACTGAAGGACTCCTAAGTGAATTAGAGAAGATAAAGAGTCCAACCGCAGAAAGCATCACAGTATCTGAATGGAAAAACTCAATTGCGGTTCTTCCATTCATTAATATGAGCGCTGACCCGGAGCAGGAGTACTTTTGTGATGGTATTTCTGAAGAACTCATAAATTCCCTCACCCAAATCAGTGACTTACGGATTGTTGCAAGGACATCCGCTTTTTCATTTAAAGGAAAGGATGTTGATATTGAAGAGATTGGACGGAAACTGAAGGTGGATAAGGTTCTTGAGGGGAGTGTAAGGAAAGCAGGGAATCGACTGAGAATAACAGCCCAGCTCATCAATGTTTCGGATGGGTATCATCTCTGGTCGGAGCGGTATGACCGAGAAATGGAAGATGTGTTTGTCATCCAGGATGAGATCACTTTAGCGATAGTTGACAAGCTGAAGATCAAGCTTTTGGGAAAAGAGAAACAGGGGTTGGTGAAGCGTCATACGGACAATCAGGAAGCTTATAGCTTTTATTTGAAAGGTCGCTATTTCTTTAACAAGATGAATCCTGGAGCATACGAAAAGGCCATCGAGAACTTTAAGCAGGCGATAAAAAAGGATCCGAACAACGCGGTGGCATTCGCCGGCCTGGCTGACAGTTACTGGTGGAGCTCTTTCTGGGGGAATTTGCCTCCACGCCAGACTTTCCCCTTAGCACGGGAGGCTGCCAAGAGGGCCATCGCAATAGACGATACTCTTGGCGAGGCCCATGCGTCATTGGCATCCATTTATACCATCTATGACTGGAACTGGGAAGAAGCGGAGCGGGAATTTATGCGAGCTCTCGAACTAGCTCCGGGCTCCGCCTACATTTACGTCTATTATTCCCTTTACTTGAGTCTCAAAAGGCGGTACGACGAGGCCGTCACCCAGGTCAAAAAGGCACAAGAGCTCGATCCTGTTTCCAACTTATGCAATACAAATCTTGCACATCGGCTCTGGCAGGCACGCCGGTACGATGAGGCTATCGAAGAGTTTCAAAAATGGCTCGTGATTGAGCCCAACGACTGGTTCTCACACCATCATCTTTGCCATTTGTATTTGGAAAAATCGATGATCAAAGAAGCTCTTGTAGAAATCGACAAGTCTTTGGAGCTTTCCGGCGGCGTTCCCATGAATGTCGCGAACGCTGCTATGACTCATTATCGGTTTGGGGACAGGGAGGTTGCCGAAAGCCTCTTCGATAGCTTGAAGAAAAGGGCAAGTCATGAATATATCCAGCCAAATTGTTTTGTCCTTATTTACCTAGCCCGAGGAGAGGCGGATCAAGCCTTCAAGTGGGTAAAAAAAGCCTATGAGGAGCGCGACAGCTTTTTACCTTGGTTTAGAGTAACTCCCTTGGATTGCATGCATTTCCCAAGTGATCCGAGGATCAATGAGCTGTTGGACCGACTGGGACTACCGTGAGATCGGCTCGCCCGAAGGGAAAAAGATAGAAAGAGAGGGTTCAAGGATTCGAGGATTCTAGGGTTCGAGTGAAAAGAAAATATATAAGAGTTTAGTTCAAAGCACTTGAATCCTTGACCCCTTGATTCCTAGAACCCTTTTTTTTCATTAGATCGGCTCGTAAATTGTTCAGGCTATTTTTTGTGATAGTTGGGATATGAAGGACGTTTAGGCTTATGAAGCGGATTTTTAGCCAGCTCTTCCATAACGATCGCAATGGCTTTTTCCAATTGGGGGTCCTTTCCCTGTCGGACAATTTTTGGATCTAGTTCCACTTCGACATCCGGAATAACACCGATGTTTTCTGCGATCCAGTTTCCATCCGGGCTCCAGACACCTGCGCTGGGAGCGGTTACATATCCTCCGTCCATAAGTCGGGGGGCTCCGGCCATTCCGACAAGACCACCCCACGTGCGTTTGCCTACAAGCAGTCCCACATTAGCCTTTTTAAAGTACCAGGGCATAGCATCCCCTCCGGATCCTGCAAACTCGTTGATGAGCATAACCTTTGGGCCGAAAATAGCGCCCTGAGGCTGGACTTGGTCAACTCCGTCCCTTGTTGCCACAAGACTCATCATTTTACGTTTAAAACGCTCTATAATATCCGTAGCCAGCATGCCGCCACTATTAAAACGCTCGTCAACAATAAGAGCTTCCCGGCCGACCTGAGCATAAAAATAACGGTTGAAATAGGTATATCCGCCAAAAGCCGTGTCAGGCATATAGACATAAGCCACTTTTCCGTTTGTCACCCTGTCGACATAACGACGGTTGTCTTCGATCCAGGCGAAATTCCGCAGAGAAGATTCACTTCTTACTGGAATAACAGTCACCTCCCGTGACCCCTCGAGTTTCGGATCAGGGCCTATAGTGAGAATAACCTGCTTTCCCGCTTTATTTTCGAAATATTTGTATATATTGTCTTTGCCTTTGACCTCTTGACGATCTACGGCCAGCAGGTATTCTCTTGCTTTGATATTCACTCCAGGCTGGGTCAGAGGAGCCTGGACCCGGGGATTCCAGTTTTCACCGTTGTAGATTCGAGAAAATCGATACCGGTTGTTTTCGATCTTATAATCCGCCCCGAGAAGTCCTGTTGAAATACGCTTCGCCCGAACAAGATCACCGCCGCCAACACTAAGATGCCCAACCGTCATCTCACCCAGCATCTCGGCAAAAAGGTAGTTCAAGTCCTGTCTTGCAGCAACATACTCAACATAAGGAGAATATTTTTTTTGAGCTTTTTTAAGATCAAGGCCGTGCAGGTTTGGATCATAGAAAAATTCCCGTTCGTGTCGCCAGGCTTCCTGGTACATCTGCCGCCATTCCTCTCGTGGTTTCACCTTGATCTCTATATTCTGCGTAGACAGAGCCTTTCCAGAAGGCCTTGCTGCTGGGGAGGGTGGAGAAGGAACATCTGATTTAGGCATTGGACGAAGGCTTCCTATAAACCAGCGGCCTTTCTGGCTGTAAAGATATTTTTTTCCGTTGCGGGCCATCTCAAAGGCATTTACTTTATTGATAACCACATCAGCCTTTCGGGCATTAAGGTCATAACGGTGCACAGTGTATCCTTGAGGAAAAAAGGTTCCGGGCAGCGGCGCAGCAGATTCTACGGCCAGGAGCACTCCCTTGTTTCCTGTTTGAAGCTCAATATAGGGTCTGGGAGGCATGGGAACAGATAAAATCCTCTGGAGAATCCCGTCCAAGTCGATCTTTACTTTAACATCTTTTACAGGTTTTTTATCCGATGGCTTATCTTCTTTATCTGAGGTCTTATCTTCCTCAGTCTTTTTCGCTTTTTTATCCGGTTTGTCAGCTGTTTTTTCCTCGTCACTTTCCGGAGAAAACGGCGAGGGATCTGTTTTTGAAAGCACAGCCAGATAGACAGATCGGGTTACGGGCCGGAAGATGCTGTGGATGTCCGGCTGTAGAGAAGCGCCTGAATCTGTGCTGGCCGTGAAATAAAGATATTTTCCCTCAGCATCAAATACTGGCATACGTGCATCACTCATGCCATCGGTGATCTGTGTGATATTCCCACTTTCCATAGCATGAAGAAATATCGCACCCAGATAATTGGGCAGCCGCTTGGTGTATGCCAGCCATTTCGAATCAGGGGACCAACTGGGAACCAGGTCATATGTGCCTCCCTGGAAGCGGTCCTTATCCACCTTGACAGGTTTTTTCTTTGCAAGATCTACAAACCAGAGAGTCGAATGGCAATCTACATATGCGATCTTCTTGTTGTCGGGCGACCATACAGGGGCATAATAAAAAGAAGGATTCTTGTCCAGAGTTATACGAACTACATCTCCGGTTCCTTTCTGGTTCCGTATATGGAGCATATACTCGCCGGATTCATCCGAAAAATAGGCGATTTTTTTTCCATCAGGAGACCAGGAAGGATAACGCTCCATTACTCCCGGAGTGTGAGTTAGATTACGGAATTCACCTTTTTCTGCAGGGACGGATATGATTTCGCCCCGGGCTTGAAAAACGGCTCGCACAGCGTTAGGGGAGAGGCTTGGAGAAGAGAGTCGGCTGCCGACATTGACAAACTTATCCCGGACTCCGGTCATATCACCGGCAACAGTAACAGAGAGGTGTTGAGTCTTGCCAGAGGCCAGGTCAAAAAGATTAAGAGACCCGAACTGCTCGTAAACAATGGCCCCGGGTCCGGCTGAGGCGGATTTGAGATCCAAACCATTATTTTTCAAAATCCGTATGACTTTTTTTGTCTTTATATCGTAGGCAAAGAGTGTAACCGGACCTTCCCTGTCAGAGAGGAAATAGACCTTATCTCCGATCCACATGGGATTATAATCGTTGGATTTTTTGCGGGGAATCTTCTCGATACTGGAATCAGTCAGATCGGCTATCCAGATGGGGGTGGCTTTTCCTCCCCGGTAACGTTTCCAGGCATAAAATGCCCTGGACAGGGGAACATAAGCAATACTCCGGCCGTCATGTGAATAACTGCCTTCGAATCCCATGGGGAGAGGAAGCTTCTTGGGTAATCCACCATCCAGGCTTGCAGTAAAAAGTTCACTGAATCTGGAAAAGGCAGTTCGTCGTGATGTGAAGAGAATATTATTACCGTCCGGCGTCCAACCTAGAACAATATCGGTAGATGGATGCCAGGTAAGTCGCTGCGGCTCTCCGCCAGCTGCCGGGACCACAAATACATCAACATTGCCGTCATATTCACCGGTAAAAGCGATAGAAGAACCATCTGGGGAAAAGACAGGATTTGTCTCAACGCCCGCATCGGAGGTCAGCCTCTGAGCCGCTCCGCCTTTGCGGGAGACGCGCCATAGGTCTCCGGCAAAAACAAAAACAACATCTGTCTGGCTTAGAGTCGGCTTCTGGGCCAATATAAGCGTGTCTCCGGCTGATGTGGGCAGCGGGATGACCCATAACATTACAATTAGAATTAATAAGGAAATTCGATGCATAGAAAGCCTCCTATTGTTTTGTTTCATATTTTTAGTATACGATTAGTTTAATAAAAAAGTTATTTTTTTGAAACAGAATATATTTTATACTTGGTGATATAGTTTCACTGTATCCTGGATAATTCAGGAATGATAAGGAGATTAAAATAATGGTAAATCATTCAAAAGATTTTGAAAAAGCGCTTGGATTCGGAAGGCCTCCGAATATTTCCAGTCTATTTCCCAATTCTAAAGCGCTATTAGTTAGTGGAAAATTTATCGATTTAGCTATGTTGGCTAAAGGAAAAGCGATTTGTATGGCCGCCAATGGCCGGAATCATTTTATAATCAAGGGGGCCTTAAAAGCGGCCCAGAAGGCCAATTCAGCAATCATTATTGAAATCGCCAGGTCAGAAGGAGGCGCAGGAGCCTATTGTGCTTTAAATTTCTGGAACCTTGCACGTCAGGTTGACGCTATATGCAACGAGCTAAATATAATGGTCCCGGTGGCTATACATGCCGACCATTACGGCATAAAAAAAGAAGAAGATATTGAACCAGCCAAGGCGGAAATTCCCACTTTATTTGAAGCGGGAATGACATCTATCGCCATCGATGCTTCTCATCTACCTGACGATAAAAATTTGCTGGCTAATCTTGAATTGCATCCTTATGTCCCGGAATGGGCCGGATTGGAAACCGAAGTAGGTGAGATAAAAGGAAAAGAAGGTCTGTCTACCATAGAAGAGGCCCTGTTTCTTATCCGGGGGCTTAATGCCAATGATATTTTTCCCAATTGGATTGCTTTGAATAACGGAACAACTCATGGTATTGAAGCCAGTGATAAAGGAATTCAATTGGGATTGACTGATGAGATACATGCTGCGCTTTCAAAATATAATGTATCCGGAGCCCAACATGGGACTTCAGGAAATAATTCAGATAGATTACGGGAGATTGCCGCCCGAACCAGGACAACAAAAGCTAATGTTGCTACCGCCCTTCAGATGTTGTCCTGGGGGCTTGATGTTAATGACTATGGCAATGCACTCCAGGATGAAAACGGCGAGTTCATCAAAGTAATAGGACAGGGTGTTACTGAAGAAATGTGGGTGGAAATGACAGCCTATGCCGAAAACAAAGGCCTGAAAGGTGGAAACTATAAAAAGCTCAACCTGCCGTTTGAAAATAAATTAATGGGGCAACCCAGGGAAATAAGGGATCGGATGGTTGCTCGGGTAGAAGATTTTGTATTCGATATGTTGGTAAATGTATTTAATGCAAATAATACTGCTCCTCTGGCAATAGAAGCTATCCTGGACACAGGCACATATGATCCGGGACCCAAGACCAGCCGAATAGAAGACCCAGGGGAATGGACTTCAAATAAAATCATTGAGAGAGCAAAAAAAATAAATGCAGGCAATTGTTAAAATTCAGATCAGGAGGCGTTGATATGAGAATACGGAATCTTTTTTTGATGGTTGTTTGTATAGTAATAGTTTTCAGCACAGCCGGGCAGGCTTTGGCCGAAGGGACGTTCACTCTGGAACAGGTCCTGAGTCCTCTTTATCCCAAGGGCCTTGTATCTGCCAAAAAAGCCGATCGCCTTGCCTGGGTATTTTACTCGAAAGGGGAGCGCAATGTCTGGACAGCGGCTGCTCCGGACTTCAAACCGGTCAACCTGACTGGTTTCGCCCGGGATGAGGTGTTCGAGATCCCGAAGGTCTATATCACCAATGACGGAAAGACCGTGGTCTTTATCAAAGGAGGCCGTCCCAACAGCAAAGGATGGGTCACCAATTCCAGCAGTGACCCGGAAGGAATGGAGCAAGCCATCTGGGCAGTAAGGACCGAAACTGGAAAACTCTGGAGAGTCGCACCTGGAAGAGATCCGGTTATATCACCTGATGGGCGATGGATCCTGCTTGTAAAAAATGGATTGATCCATCGTGTGCCTTTAACTCCTCCTTCAGATCCAGTTTCCATTTCAAAACCTGAACTTCTGTTCAGAGCGGCCGGTCAGAACGGCTCTCCGCGATGGTCCCCTGACGGAACAAGGATCGCTTTTGTAAGCCAACGGAATGACCACAGTTATATCGGCTTGTTTGAAATCTCTAAAAGAAAAATCACATGGATCGCTCCCAATGTTGATCGGGACAGTGATCCTTATTGGTCTGCAAACGGCAAAAAAATCGCTTTTTTACGCAGACCAGGGATTCAGTTTGACCAATCCTCTCCTGATTTTTTTAGACGCGAACCGGTAAACCTGGCTATCTGGGTTGGTGATCCGGAGAAGGGAACCGCACAGGAGATCTGGCGTACTCCGAAAGACAAACCCCGTTTTTATTTATTCCAAAATTTCGAGCTTACGGCCAGTGACAGGATCCTCTTCACAGCCGAACATGATAACTGGAATCATATATTCTCTCTTCCGCTATCAGGAGGAAAGCCAGTAGACCTCACCCCGGGAGAGGGGATTGTGGAACATATTGGTCTTTCCAGGGACGGAAAAATCCTATTCTTCAGCAGCAACCTGGCTGATATCCACGGCCGCCACATCTGGAAGGTCCCTACAGCCGGGGGGAAAGCTGTTCAGCTGACACGTGGCGCTACGATCAGCACTTATCCTGTGGCTCTGGCCTCGGGAAAAAAGGTCGGTTTTTTCTATGCAACAGCCATTCGTCCCACCTCTATTGCCACTGTATCGGCCAAGGGCGGCAGGATCAAGGTGGTAGCTCCTGAAAATCTTCCATACGATTTTCCCAAGGATGAGCTGGTAATCCCAAAACTTGTGATAGTCAAGGCCGCAGACGGACTCGAGATTCCCTGCCAGATCTTTCTCCCAAAGGACGCCAAACCGGGTGACAATCGTCCGGGTTTGGTTTATACCCATGGGGGCCCTATTCGCCAGATGCTCCTGGGATGGCATTATATGGAGTTTTACTCGGAAGCTTACGGCATCAACCAGTATTTTGCCAGCAAGGGCTATGTGGTAATCTCTATAAATTACCGCAGTGGCATTGGTTACGGCCGTTCCTTTCGAAATTCTCCTAAAAGCGGCATGCGGGGTGCTTCCGAGTATCAGGATGTCCTGGCCGGCGCAAAGTATCTCCAGAGCCGGCCCGAGGTCGATCCTGACAGGATAGGGAAGTGGGGGCTTTCTTACGGAGGCCTATTGACGGCAATGGCTTTGGCCCGCAACTCCGATATTTTTAAGGTCGGTGTAGACATGGCAGGTGTGCATGACTGGTCCCAAATGGGATGGGGGCTACTCAATGAAGCGATGAAAAAGGTGGCCCGCAAATCATCTCCGGTCGGAGACTATAAGACCTGGACTTCCCCGGTGCTCTTCATCCATGGCGACGATGACCGAAATGTGCCCTTTCAGCAGACAACCGACATCGTACAGAAGCTGCGAAAAAAAGGGGATGTGTACATCGAACTCATGATAGCGCCAGACGAGCCCCATATATTCCTTCTGTATAAAAATCGCATGGAGGCCTATAACCGCACATTTGAATTTATCAACCGGTATATTGGTAAATAGACTTCAGGTATTAATTCCGTTTAATTATTTATTGAGATGGGGATGACTACGGCCCGGTTTTCGCCTGTTCCGGTTGAAACGAACAGCCTGACGAAAAAGACTTTCAAAGGATTTGTTACCCGGGGACGTCTTGCTCAGGTTTCTGAGCAGAATCAGGATATGGATGAGGTTAGTACGAATTTTCCGGGGGATAGTGATCAATGACAGGGTTGTTATGATGGCCTCATCAAGAATTTTTTGCATATCGCCTTTTTCATTTAAGAAATGACGTTCTACCCATGGCCAGAACAGCAAAGAGTAGAGTTCATCCAGGTAATATTTAAAACCCCCAAAACTTGCACGATCCTTGAATTCCAGGATTGACATAAGCTGAGAGAACATAACTTGGTCGGCTTGATATTCATCACCAACCCGGCCGAGCAGGTACTTCAGAATCCCATATCTGTTGTAAGCTTTGATGACGGGCCGGGATTTTGCGGTAAGATCCTTGTTAAATTCCTCATAAAGACGGGAGGTTGGACATTTAGCGAGCAGATGGCGGCAAGAATAAATGGCTTCTTCCGTCCTCTTTTCTATATCGAATCCAAGCCGGGCAGCGTGTCTAACGACTCTCAGGATCCGGACTGGATCCTCAGTATAACGTTCTTTAGGATTACCTATGATCCGTATCCTTCTTTTTGACAGATCCCTCAGGCCCTGGACATAATCGATGACAGAAGCCGAACCAACATCATAGTAAAGAGCATTTATCGAAATATCTCTCCTGAACGCATCTTCCCGAGGCGTTCCGTAGGTATGTTTCCTCTTTTCACCCAGGTCCGGACCGTGCTTATCTACAATATCAGACGTCCGTCGAAACGTTGCAACTTCAATATACTTTCCATGTCTAAAGTGTATATGGACCAACCTGAAACGTCTTCCGATGAGATAAGCGTTTGAGAAACGTCGCTTGATCTGTCCGGGCCTGGCGTCTGTGACGATGTCGAAATCCTTTGGGGGGATATCCTGCAAGAGGTTTTGAACAGCCGCCCCGGTCAGATAAACTGTGAATCCAGATTTTTTAAGACGATAGATGACCTTAAGCGCATCAGGGTCGATATGCTTTCTGTTAATACTGTGATCCGATCTTCTGTGTTGTTTCTGTTTTCCATTCAATTCAGAGTGTCCTTAAAATCTCCAACTGCCGAACATAATACATTATATTGGTGGATATAAACAATCTGATGAAGCATTTCTATATTCCCGATAGCCCATTTTCAGAGCAGAATGGAGCCCTGGGTGAAAAACAGGCCGGCCACGGCCCCTGTCATGAGGCAGGCCAGTGTGGCGGCCAGGAGGGCCCGGAATCCCATGCGCGAGAGATCCTTTAACCGCGTCGGCGCCAAAGCCCCCACTCCCCCGACAAAGATGGCCAAAGAAGCGATATGGGCAAATCCACACAGCGCATAGGAAGCGATAATGGCCGAACGAGGATGGATGAGAGCCCCATCTTTTATAAGCTGGGCCAGGTGCTGATAGGAAAAAACTTCGGTTGTTACCGTTCTTTCCCCTATTACCCTGGCGATTTCCATAGCGTCGGCTGGAGGGACTCCCAACAGGAGTGTAATGGGATAGAAGATATAACCGAGGACGGATTGCAGTGACCATTCAAAACTCCAGTGGAACAAACTGTTCAAATACCCCCCGGCCCATCCCAGAACAAGATCTATCAGGGCCAAAATTCCGAGAAAGGCAATGAGAAGCGTGATAATTCCTCCCAGAAGTCTCAAACCGCTCTGGGCGCCGTTGATGATGGCCATAATCAGGTTATCATCCCGCTCGTAATGGGGTTTGACATCCAATCCGAGGGTCTTCGGCGTTTCTGTCTCCGGAACGATAAGTTTCGAGAGGGCCACTGCCGCCGGAGCGGAAAGAACGGACGCCGAGATCAAATGACCAGCAATTGTAGGCATTTCTCCCTGGAGAAAAGTCACATACACGGCCAGAACGGTCGAGGCGATCGTCCCCATAGAAACGGCCAGAATCGTCGTCAGTTCGGACTTGGTCATGTCTTTGAGATGCGGTTGTACGACAAGGGCAGACTCCACTCCGACAAAAATGTTGCTCGAAGCACTTAAGGCCTCGGCCCCGCTGATTCTCATCAGTTTTGTGAAAAGAAAAGAAAATCCTCGAATGATCAGCGGCATGACTCTTAAGTAATAAAGACCCCCGACTAGGGCCGCAAAGAAGATGATCGTCGGCAGCCCCTGAAAGGCGAGGAAGTAGCCGAGCGACGTTTCTCCATCGGCGTTAACTGTACCAGGAGAAAGCGCAAGCCTTCCAAAAAGAAACTCCAATCCGGCCTTGGAAGTATCAAGGAGGGAAACAACAATTTTGTTGATGAACAAAAAGACTTGACCGCCTATAGGGATAACAAATACAAAAAATGCGAAGATGAGCTGCAGCCCAATTCCCCAGAGAACGACGCGCCAGTTGATGACACGTCTGTTGGAAGAGCAAAGCCAGGCAAAAAAAGCGATAGCGAATATACCGATAAAACTGACGAGGTTATAAAGTTCCATGCTGATTCTCTTCCCCCTATTTCTATCAAAAAAAAAGAGAAATGTCCCTTATTTTTTCGTCGCTCTAAATGAAGCGTGGCCTTTTTATGTCAAGTAAGGGGGGGGAAGAAGTGATTGACATATTTCTTTACAGCATGATATTTTAATTGGCTATAAAAGGAGGACTCATGAAACGCTTAACAACCTGTTTTCTATTTATCGCTATATTGGCATTATTCTTAGCGCTATGCTACTCACAGGACAAACTGAGCAGGGAAGAGATCTATGACCGGTGGAACAAGCTTGACCTTGTCAAAAAAACAGGCAGTGAACGTCTGACATGGCTGCCGAATGGCATGGGATATCTTGAAAGCGAGGTTGATTCTGATACGAGCAATCGTGTGTTCTATAAAGTTGATCCGAAAAACAAGAAACGCTCTTTACTGTTCGACAAAAACATTGAAACGAGTATTGTCAAAGGATATAACCGGATCACCGGTAAATCGGAATCCGGGTTTCCTTTTACAAAATTTGAATATTTACCCGATAAAACCGGCATCAGGTTCAAAGTTAAGAATGCCGGTGAGTTTGTATACAAATTCCAAACGGGAGAATTGATCAAACTTGTTAAACAACGTTCCAAAATAGCAG
Source organism: uncultured bacterium (assembly GCA_965373045.1). GTDB lineage: Bacteria > Acidobacteriota > Aminicenantia > Aminicenantales > Aminicenantaceae > DAOVDI01. The sequence goes on from CBDVEQ010000034.1 coordinate 12,015, forward strand.
GATGGACACCCCACCGCAGTTCAAGCCAGTTGACGACCGGATCTTATTCTCCTGATTTTAAAAAGATCGCTTATGTAAAAGCCTATGATATCTACATTCTCGACTCTGAAAGCAGCCAGGAAGAACAGATCACCTTCGGAGGAACGGAAGAAATAATGAACGGCCGTACAGACTGGGTATATCCCGAGGAACTGTATCAGAGCAAAGCCTTCTGGTGGTCGCCTGACGGCAAGCAGATTGCATACTTTCAGTTTGACGTACGGGCCGAGCATCGCTATCCACTGCTCCATGAAATCGACCTCGATGTTAAAAAAGGAATCAAACATTACAGGTTCAGAAATATTCTGGAGATCGAGCGTTATCCAAAAGCAGGCGAGCCGAATGCGACAGTTAAGCTGTTTGTCATTGACCTGGTAACAAAAAAAAAGGTAGAGGTCAAAACCGACAGTTCTCCGGATATCTATATTATCAAAGTTGAATGGCATAAAGGCGGTAACGAGCTGATCTTTCAAAGACTTAACCGTTTCCAGAATAAGCTCGAACTTTTGGCAGCAGATCCTAAAACCGGAGCTGTCCGGACTATTCTTGTTGAAGAGGAAGAATGTTTTGTAAACACGCACAACAATTTTTATCAGTTTAACGACAGTAAGCATTTTTTGTGGAGTTCGGAGCGGACAGGGTGGAACCATTTGTATATGTATAACTTTCAAGCAGAACTGGTCAAACAGCTTACTGATGGCGCCTGGGAGGTCTCCAGGACTCATTGTATCGATGAAAAAAACAGATTGATCTATTTCAGCGCGTACATGAAAGAGGGACTCGAATCCCATTTTTGCCGCGTTAAGTTCGATGGAACAGGCTTCAAACAATTAACAACGACTGAAGGCTGGCATAGAATCAGTATTGACCCTGCAGGAAAATACTATATTGACAGCTATTCTTCCCTGACAACACCTCTGATCGCTAATCTGCATAATTCGAACGGAGGTCTGGTCCGCAACCTGGCCAGATCAACGCTTGATATGGAAAAAATGAAAATGTTAGGCCTCGAGCTCCCTGAACTGGTCTATTTTAAAGCCGCTGACGGGGAGACAGTCCTTCATGCGATTCTTTATAAACCTGCACAATACGACCCGAACAAATCATATCCCCTGATGGTCTCGGTCTACGGTGGGCCGGCAGGCGGAGTTCGCAACTCTTTCAGCATCGGTAACCGCACAGCTCAGCTAGGTTACTTCGTCATAAGACAGGACAACAGGGGAACTACGAACCGGGGCAAAAAATACCTGACTAAAACCTATATGAAATTCGGTCAGGTGGAGATAGACGACCAGGCAGCAGGTGTCAAACAGATCTCCCAACGGACGTATATCGACGGCTCGCGTGTAGGCATCACCGGTGGCTCTTACGGCGGTTACTCGACATGTATGGCTCTTCTCCGCTACCCGGATGTCTTTCATGTAGGGGTCGCAGGTTCATCCGTAACCGATTGGAGAAGCTACGATTCGATCTATACCGAACGGTACATGAGAACACCGCAGGCTAATCCAGAAGGTTATAAATTAGGCTCTGCTATGACATACACAGACAATTTAAAAGGAAAACTGTTAATGACCCACGGCTTGATCGACAATAATGTTCATGTGGGAAATACCTTCCATCTTGCTGATGCGCTTCAAAAAGCAGGCAAAAGCTTCGATCTCATGATCTATCCCGAAAACCGTCACGGCATAAGAGGATACCATAGAAATCATGTGAATAAACTCAGGACAGCTTATTTTCTGAAACATTTAAAACCAGAAGAATGGGAAGAACGGATCAAGACGATCTGGAAGTAAAAACCGCCTCCGGCTTCAGATTATATCGATATACAAGATACTATTTTTTGTTGACAATAAAAAAATTATATGATATCAAAAAAAATCAGATAATAATTCCTTTGTTTTTAAATAGGAGGACAAAATGAAAAAAATTATTTGCATTATTATTACATCTTTTCTTCTTATGACGATAATGGGAGCAATAACACATGCTCAACAAATTACTCAGAAAATTGAGAAAGAAACAAAAGTTATTGTCATTGTCTTAAAAAATTCCGAGGTAGTAAAAGGGGAATTTTTATCCCAAGATGATCAAAGTGTAACGATTATTGAGACAGAAAGAGGAACAATAACAATCTTGAAAAAATTCATCCTAGAAACAACGCCTCCTCTCGAAACTTTTTCAATCACAATGGAGGAAGTAGGAAAAAAACAGATACAAGAAAAACAGGATGAAGAACCAATAATATCTAAAAAACTTCTAAAAAAGAGGAGCCCCATAACTTTATATTTAAGTGGTTCTTATAGTTTTATTAATGGAGATGACCTAAATCGCGTTATAGTTGGCAAGAAAAAAATGTATTCTGACGCCAATGATTACTTTGACTGGAATGAATTAAAAAATAGTTGTGATATTAGTTTTGAAGTAATCTACAACATTTCAAAACATTTTGGACTAGGGATAGGCGTAGGATATATAACCGCAAATAGCAAAGGGGAATACGGCTGGGTACAAAGTGATGGAGATTATAATGATTATACCAGAGATTATAAGATCAACTCATGGGTTTTAAGTGGGAATATTCATTATAACATTCCTCTGGGTAAAATTTTCACTATCAATTTGACAGGTGGAGGTGATTTTTACTTAGGAAAATTGAAACATCAAATGAATCGCGACTGGGATTATTGGTACTCTGTCTATCGTTGTTATATTATTTGGCCGTGGCTTATCTGTGGATGGGTTAATGTACATTCTCAGGGAGATTATCAGGTAAATGAAGATATGAGTTGTAATACCTTTGGTTTTCATGGGGGAATTGGATTGGATGCCAAGATTTCTTCAAATCTTTCATTTGTTGTTCAGGGATTATATAGATATATTGAATTTAAAAATTATTTTGGTACCTACGAATACAAAAGCGGCACTACTACATCTTCTGAGGAAGGTTATCTCTGGTTTATTGATGGCGATTATCCTGGAATTTATATTGATGAACATCCTCCCTCTGATGCCCGAAAAGCAGTATTGAATCTCAGTGGATTTTCTATACGAACAGGAGTAAAAATTAGGTTTTAGGTCTATGTATAACTGCATTCGTATCCTCAAATTATGGACAAGATTAATTGATTAAAGAACTTGATTTGAGTTTGTCCTAAAGTGAGCGGATGTCAAGATCCCGCTCTAGGTCGAAGATATAAAACAAATGCGGAAGAATTTCCCAGGAATACCCGTCTAAAAGTAGACAGCACAATTGATGCATGTCGTCAAAAACACAAGAAATTTTAAGGAGCAAAATTGATGAAAAAACAAAAGGCATTGGACAGAAGGGATTTTATTAAAGTTTCGACCCTTGGAGTAGCGGGTGTAGGTGCAATTCTTTCAGGCAAACCATTGTATGCTGAACAGGGAAGCGAGACGGAATATCCAAAGATCAAGGAATACCGGACCTTGGGCCGGACTGGGTTCAAAGTGTCCGATATCGGGATCGGAACATCACGGGTTTATCCGATACCTATTATGAATGCTGTCCTGGATGCGGGAGTAAACTACATCGACTCGGCCGAAGGGTATGGAAGAGGAGCAGCAGAAAAGAACATCGCAGAAGCCATCAAAGGGCGAGACAGAAAATCCCTCTTTATAACCACAAAAATCCGGATGAGGGGAGTCAGCAGCAAAGAAAAGGTGATTGAAAAAGTCCAGCAATGCTTACAGCGACTTCAGGTTGACTATATCGATTGCTTAATGATCCAAGGGCCTCCCACGGTCGAGGCACTTAAAGATGAAAATTTCCATCAAGGAATGGCCCAGCTTAAAAAAGACGGAAAAGTGAGATTTGTCGGGGTTGCCAACCATGGAAGCCATTTTCGAGGCCAGGGAGAAACTATGGAAAAAGGGCTTCTCGCTGCTGTTGAGGACGGCCGGTTTGATGTCTTGCTCCTGGTCTATAATTTCATTCAAAAAGAAGCTGGAGAAAAGATTCTTGAAGCCGCAGCCAAGAAAAACATCGCCACTACTATCATGAAATCCGATCCACTGGGCAGATATTTTCAGATGAAGGCACGGATAGAACAGATGAAAGAAAAGGAAGAAACTGTAGACGAAAGAACCCAGCGTTATATGTCCCGAATGGTAGAGACGGCAAAAAAAGCTGAATCTTTCCTTCAAAAGAACAATTTGAAGGACCCGCGCGAAATCAAAACAGCCGCTTTGAAGTTTGT
>CBDVEQ010000035.1:0-16073 GCA_965373045.1 uncultured bacterium
CATTTGCCATTCTCTTCCTCTGGCTGTACAAACAAAAAGCCGGAAACGATCCCAACCACCGGGCCAGCTCACGATGGCAAAGATTTCTTCTTTCAAACGGGTCGGATTATGCTGCCTGCGTCCTAGTGGGAATCGCTGTGTATTCCAAACCCCCGAATATAATACTTTTAGCTCCTCTTCTGATCTATACACTCAGCCGGAAAAAATTCCTGAAAGCAGGAGCTATGCTCGCAATATTTCTTCTTGTATCCGGTATTTTCTGGGGAGTAAATCAAATAGCCACGGGCAACTGGAATTACCAGGGTGGAGAAAGGAAGATCTTCCATTACAAATATCCCTTTGCCAAGGCCAATATGACTTTTGACAACCTCGGCCAGGAGATGACATCAGAAGGCTACGGGGAAAAGCATTTCCTTACGCCAAGGATCTTTATTCGGAATTTTTTCTATTATTTTGTTGGACGATACACAGGTTTAGCCTGGTATTTTGTCCCCGCCCTTCTCGCCCTTATTTTATTTTTTATAGAAAAAAAGCGGTTTTACCAGTGGCTGCTCTTTGCGACGCTCTCAGCAGAGATTCTGATCTATATTATTTTTATGCCGGACAACTACTCAGGAGGCGGAGGAGCCCTGGCCAACCGTTATTTTTTATGCATTTACCCGCTGTTTTTCTTCCTGCCGGAATCTAAAAAAAGGTTAAAAGGTATCGGTTTTAGTTGGGTATTTGCTGCAATTTTCATCTCACAGATCCTGTTAAGCCCGATCTATCATTCCCGTTTCCCAGCCACTCACCCCAAACGATTTCCTTTCAAACTTTTTCCGCCTGAACTGACTCTGATCAATAACCTCCCGGTCGGCACCAATCCTTTCGCAAAACTGATAAAAACAGGATCTCCCCCAAACATCGGGTTCATCCACCATCTGGATGACAATTTTATCCCCAAGCTTCGGAAATTCCAACTGAAAGAAGGACAATCCATCGAAAAGGGAATCTGGACTAGAGGCCCCCATAAAGCGGAAATGATCCTCGAAACAAACTTCCCCATAAAAAAGCTGATATTTCACCTGCGGAACAATGCCCGTATGACAAACAGCATCACGGTTCAAGTCGCAAGTCAAAAAAAGAAGATTACTCTCGGCCGTTTTAATAAGGGAGTCCTATCGTTCCAGCCGGGGCCGGGTTTCCGTATCAGGAATAAACACCTTTATATTCTCAAAGTCAAATCCGCAAAAAGCTCTATCCCCTATTATGAATCCGAAGATTCAAATGACAAAAGAAACCTGGGCGCTTATTTCGAACTGGAACTTATCCCAGATCAATAGAAAAGGGCCGTTCCTGTATAGATCTTTAAGCCGTCAGCATTGATCACCGACAGTGTGGCCTTTTTACGGCCTGGCATATTGGAACAGCCAAAATCGCCTTTTTTATTGATGGCGACAAATTTTTCTCTAGGGAAAAAATCAGGATTCACTTTTTTGTATTTTTCGACGATCATTTTAAGCGCATCTTCACACGCCTGCTGCGGTGTCCGGCCTTGCTTCATCCTCATAATGATATAATATGTGGCACAGGATTTGATCACATCCTCGCCCCGGCCGGTCGCTCCGGCAGCACCGACTTCGTTGTCCACATAGAGGCCTGCGCCGATGATCGGAGAATCGCCCACGCGCCCCGGTATCTTGTTCCCAAGACCGCTTGTTGTGGTGATCCCGGCTATGTCTCCGTTGGCATCAATAGCCAGTACATTGGTCGTCCCGTGAGCAGGAACCTCCAAAGCGACGGCCTCCTCTATTCCCGACTCTTTTTTCTTGAAATCCTTCAAGTGGTCCGGAGGGCCCCAATCGTCCCTGTCGCTCATATTCTCCTTGGCCCGAAGCCAGGCTTTACGTGTTTCTTCGGTCATGAGGTTTTCTTCCTTAAACCCCCATTTGCGCGCGAAACACAATGCATCCTGCCCTACAAGCATCACATGGTCTGTTCGCTCCATGACAATACGTGCCACAGAACTGGGGGTCTTGATGTTCTCAAGGCAGCCGACTGCACCGGCATTATATGTTTTGCCGTCCATAATGGATGCATCCAACTGGATGATTCCCTCCTCATTGGGAAATCCTCCGTATCCAACACTCCTGTCCTTGGGATCTACTTCGATGACATTGGCGGCTTTCTCGACAGCATCCACCGCAGATCCGCCCTTTTTCAGGACCTCCCAGCCTATCCCCATAGCTTTCTGCCCAGTCTCGTTTGTGTGGCTGGTGATGATCATAGGAATTTTTCCGTCCTCTGTGCTCTTGGAAAAAACCATATCTTTAAACAAAAGCATTCCGGCCCCAAGGCCAAAACTCCGGTTGAAAAAGTGTCTCCGTGATATCTTCTTTGTCATCTTTACTCCTTGTAAATAATCCTGGTTAAATTAATGTTTGAATATGACCGTAAAGCTAGTTCCGTGCTTTTTATCCAGCTCGATCTTACCAGCGGTCTGCTGGGCTCTTTCTTTTTCCGCGCTCAGCTGTGATTTGGCTTTGTTTTTTAAATGATCCAAAATAACCTCTCAAACAAAACTTGAAATAAAGATATCATATAAAAAATACAAAAATCAATGCCTGGCCTATTCATAAAATTCTATGGCACTCTGCTCAAGAAGCATATTTGCTTTTCTATAAATATTGATAAATAATGATTGGTTCACTCACAATCGTCATTCCTGCGGAAGCAGGAATGACAGGTAGGAGAAAATTATGAAAAAAAGGATCATAGTTTGTTTTTCTGTTTTATTAGTACTTTTCGCTTTCACGCTCTCAGCCCAGGAGCTTTACAAGCTTCCGCCGAAAGAAGTCCTTGATATAATCAACGCTGCTCCGCCTCCCCGTGCCAGCCTGAGTCCAACAGGCGAAATAATGCTCCTATACGAGTATAAGATCTATCCTTCCATCGATTACATGTCCCAGCCCCTGCTCCGGATAGCCGGAACACGGCTTCTTCCCAAATATAATGCCCGTCAGGTCACAACGTTCACCACTAGTTTTACATTCAAAAATATCAGGGACGGTTCTATTTTACCGGTCCAGATCCCTGAGAATGCAAGACTGGGAAACCCGAGCTGGTCCCATGACGGCAAAAACATCGCCTTTCTTAATTACACCGGCAACGGCTGTCAACTCTGGGTTGCTGACTCAGCAACCGGAAAGGCTCGGCCCATCAAGGGTATTCAGGTCAACGCCACCCTGACTTCTGGATTACAGTGGCTTAGCGACAGCCGCCACATTCTTGTGGCTGCCTGCCTGAAAGAACGCGGCGCTCCCCCGCCCAAGCCCTTAGTTCCGAAGGGCCCCAATATCCAGGAAACCTCGGGCCGTGTGGCAAAGATCCGCACCTACCAGGACCTCCTTCAGACACCCTATGATGAGGCCCTGTTCGATTACTACACAACATCGCAGTACTTTGAAGTGGATACTGTAACAGGCGAAAAAAGAAAGATCGCTTTGCCAGGTATCTTTCTTGGCACAACACTGTCTCCGGACGGCAATTTCTTCATGGTTCACAAGCTTAAAAAACCATATTCCTACCTTGTACCCTACTACCGCTTCGCGCATAATTTCGAGATCTGGGACAAGAACGGAAACCTCGTACATCTATTGGCCGAAAAACCGGTGGAGGAAGAGACACCCATCAGCGGTGTGGCCACAGGGATGCGTTCCGTATCCTGGAGAAAACACAAACCGGCAACCCTTGTCTGGGTCGAAGCCCTGGACGATGGCGATCCTGAAAAGAAAGTCCTTTACAGGGACAAGATCATGACCCTGGATGCTCCCTTTAAAGGCGAACCCAAAGAGATATTCAAGTGCAAAGACCGTTATGCCGGTATCACCTGGTTAAAACCGGTTGGAAAAGCATTCATCAACACAAGAGATTGGAAGCGTCGCTGGCGTACATCCTCCCTGGTTAATGTGGACGATCCTTCTCAAACACCGAAGAAATTCATTGATATGAGCTCCCAGGACCGCTACAACGACCCTGGAAGGCTGGTCTTCACACGCACCATCACAGGAGACAGCATCCCGCTTCAGGATAAAAGCTGGATCTATCTCTCCGGTTCCGGCTCCTCCCCCGGAGGCGACAGGCCTTTTCTTGACAGGATGAATCTGAAAACCCTGAAAAAAGAACGGCTGTTCCAAAGTGCTGAAAAAACCTATCAACGTTTTATTGCTTTTTCCGGGAAGAACAGAAAACAGATCATCATCAGCCATGAAACCAAAACCGAGCCGCCCAACTATTACCTCTATGATCTCAAAAGAAAGAAAAAGGTCAAGGCACTCACTATCTATAAAGATCCCGCCCCCCAGATGACCGGCATGAAAAAACAGCGGATTGCATACAAGCGGGCAGATGGCGTGGACCTATACGGCACTCTTTACCTGCCGCCTGATCACATAGAAGGCCAGAGGCTGCCCTGTGTTATCTGGGCCTATCCCAGAGAATTCAGCGACCCAAAGATCGCAGGGCAGATCAGAGGTTCGGCGCACCGTTTCACTTTTTTTCGAGGAACTTCCCAGCTCTTCTATGTGACTCAGGGATATGCTGTGCTCGACGGGGCTCAAATGCCTGTACTCGGAGACTCAAAGACCATGAACGATACTTTTGTCGAACAGATCGTCGCCGCGGCCAAGGCTGCTATCGACAAGTTGGACGCAATGGGAATCATCGACCCAAAACGGGTCGGAGTGGGAGGACACAGCTACGGCGCTTTTATGACCGCCAATCTATTGGCCCACTGCGACCTTTTTGCCGCAGGCTGCGCAAGAAGCGGCGCCTATAACCGGACCCTGACACCCTTTGGTTTCCAGAGCGAGCGCCGCACTCTCTGGCAGGCACCGGAACTGTATTTTAAGGTCTCTCCATTCATGCACGCCCACACGATCCAGGCCCCTATCCTCCTCATCCACGGTGAGGTGGATAACAATTCAGGCACTTTCCCCATCCAGTCCCGAAGGCTTTTTCACGCGCTCAAAGGGCACGGAGCCACAGCCCGCCTAATCATGCTTCCAAACGAAAGCCATGGATACCGCTCCAAAGAATCCGTGCTTCATGTCCTCGCCGAGATGATCGAGTGGTTTGATAAATATGTCAAAGATAAATAATAATCTGGATTCCCGTTTGCACGGGAATGACGATTGATATAGAACTTAATTATTAACTACAGGAATGACGAGGAGGAATTATGAGCAAGCAGCGTATATATATAACCGTATTTATGATTCTTTTTATTCTGGCAGCACCTGCCTTTATTTCCGCACAAAGCAGCAGTAAAGAACCCATCAATTCTGCCATCACAGAATGGCTGCAGCTCGGACCGTTCACGACACCTTATCCTGCATTCCATGATGAAAAAGGAAAAGCGATGGATGCAGCCAGCCTTCTCCTCTTTAATGATATAAACATCAAAAAGCTCGCGCCCGCAGCAGGACGAATCGCATTCAAGCATCAAGGAAAAGAGACCAGGTGGAAAAGCATCCGGGCGGAAGGCACTTCCCTAAAGCTCGAGTCTGATCCCGGGCTTCCATCGATTACCTACCTTGGAGTTTACGTCGATGTCACACGTTGGACACAGGCCAAGTTGACCATAAAAACACCCCAGGTTTACTCCCTCTATCTTAACGGAAAACGTATCACACAAAAAAAGATTTTCAGCCGTACTGAGAACGGAAAAGACCAGCCCAAAGGACGCAAAGTGACGACCGACCTCCTCCTGGAAACAGGTAAACACCTGCTTCTCCTCAAAACCGTTCATGATCCCACAGCAAATACGGACTGGCATCTCAATGCTGTACTCTATTTCGACGAAATATTCGCCGATCCCCAACCTCCGAAATTCAGCCTGTCACCGCAAAAAAATATGTCTGTCTCTCTTCTCCTGGACGGCCCCAAGGTCTCTGGTGTTACGATCTCTCCCGATGCAACCGCTGCCGGCGTATACATCCGTGAATCCCAGCCGCCAAGCGATCGATATGAAAATACATTTAATCTTTTCAATCTCTCTGACGGAAAGATCATCATGTCACTCCGGGGCACAAATTTTTCCGTGCCGTCCTGGTCTCCCGACGGTAAATATTTTGCATACACCACCCGCGATAACAATAGCACCACACTCTGGATCGTGGACCGGACCTCAGGCGAGACTATTCCCTTCCTTAAAAAAATGAATGATTTCGGGAGTTTCACATGGGCCCCGGATTCAAGCTATATCATTTATTCCCTCTCTCAAGAGGGGAAAAAAGATATCAAAGGCTTTAAAAAATTCAAGAATATGAATGACCGGCTTCCCGGATGGCGGACCCGCAGCTTTCTCTACAAAACAGATCTTCCAGGCGGCTCCTGCCAGAGATTGACCGCCGGCGAATTGACTACCTCCCTCAACAGTATCAGTCCGGATGGAAAAAAACTCCTCTTCAGCCGGTCTGTCATCGACTACACAAAACGCCCTTACTCCTACACTCAGCTTTATTCCCTCGATCTCAAGACCCTGAAACCCGAGCTTCTCTGGGAGGGACCCTGGATCAATTCCGCCCAGTGGATCCCGGGCGGGAAAAAACTGCTGGTCATCGGAGGCCCTTCGGCCTTTGGAGAAACCGGCATCAATCTCCCCAAAGGCGTTATTCCCAACGATTATGATTCACAGGCCTATATATTTAATCCGGAATCCAAAAACGTTGACCCTATCACCAAGGAGTTCGCCCCCTCCATTGATCGTGCCATCATAGACGACAAGGAAGGAGTCATCTACTTCATTACAGGTGATAAATCCAGCCGCTGCCTATACCGTTACGATGTGCGCAGCCGCAATTTCCTCCGGATCGATACCGGAGTCGAGGTTCTCAACCAGTTCTCCCTGGCCAGGACAAAGCCGGTTGCCCTTTATTCCGGTTCCAGTGCTGCATCTCCATCGCGCGCTTTTTTCATCAATCTCAAAGATTACAAATTCCGCATTTTTAAAGATCCAGAAAAGCAAGACTTTTCGGATGTTGCTTTCGGCCAGGTCCAGCGCTGGACATTTAAGAACAGAAAAGGAATCGACATTGAGGGCCGTGTCTATTACCCGCCGGACTTTGACAACACGCGTAAATATCCATGTATCGTCTATTACTACGGCGGAACTTCCCCTGTCACCCGGGATTTCGGCGGCCGTTACCCTAAAAATCTGTGGGCGGCAAACGGCTATATCATTTATGTACTTCAGCCCAGCGGGACGACCGGTTTCGGCCAGAACTTCTCAGCTAAACATGTTAATGACTGGGGGATCCTAGTGGTTGACGAAATTATTTTAGGAACAACCAAATTCCTGAAGGCACACCGCTTTGTGGACACTAGTAAAGTGGGCTGTATCGGCGCATCCTACGGCGGTTTTATGACCATGCTTCTTCAGACCCGGACCAATATTTTCTCTGCGGCTGTATCCCACGCCGGCATCAGCTCCATATCCAGTTATTGGGGGGAAGGCTACTGGGGTTTTCAATACAGCGCCGTCGCAACAGCCAACAGCTTCCCCTGGAACCGGAAAGATATCTATATCGACCAGAGCGCCCTTTTTAACGCGGACAAGATATCAACTCCCATGCTGCTCCTCCACGGTTCTTTGGACACAAATGTTCCTCCGGGGGAAAGCACACAGCTTTTTGCCGCACTCAAGCTCCTGGGCCGGGAAGTGGAATACATCCAGATCGAGGACCAGAACCATCACATCATGCAGTACTATAAAAGAAAGATCTGGACCAAGACCATTCTGGCCTGGTTCGATAAGTGGCTTAAGAAACAGCCGGAGTGGTGGGCTAGTTTATACCCGGAATAATAAATAATAATCTCTATAAGAGTTGAAAGGATCATAAGGATTCAAAATGAAAGATCCCAAATGCGCACAATGCAAAACAAAACCCTGTAAACTGCCTGAAGGCGAAAGGCCGCCTTTCCCTCCTTACTGCCCCATAATAAACTTTAATGAACTGATCGAAGAGCTCAAGTCCGAGTATAAGGATCCGGAAACTTTCAATTTTTACCTCAGCTCTGCCATAACAGAAAAGGAATGTTATGACAGCAAGGCCGCAAGCCGGGGCAAGATACGCCCCCTCCGCCCCCGCATCCGGGAGATCGCGGCATTTGCGGAAAAGATCGACGCAAAAAAGATCGGCCTTGCTTTCTGCAGCGGTCTTTCGGATGAAGCAGCCCGCGCTGGCGCTATTCTCGAAAAACATGGCCTGGACGTTGTTTCAGTCGTGTGTTCTTGCGGCGCTGTGGACAAAACAGAATTGAACATTCCTCCTGAGCATAAGGTCTACGGCTCTGACAGATTCGAAGCTGCATGTAATCCAATTCTCCAGGCAGAACTTCTCAACAGGGCAGGAACCGCTTTTAACGTTCTTGTCGGCCTGTGCGTTGGACACGATATGCTTTTCACCCAATGGTCCAAGGCTCCTGTCACCACTCTCATCGTAAAGGACCGGCTGACCGGGCATAATCCGGTTATTGCTCTATATACGCGCTACCACAAAGATATAGTCTGACCTGCTTTATTCATAAAATTCGACGACACCCAAATATACTTCTAATGTTTTAGACTCTTAACATTGATTTTTCCAAATATCAGGATTAGAGCTATAGAAAATTGTCTTGTTTTGACTATAAGTCGTCGTATTTTCCCCTGCGGGCAGGCCGATCTTACCGCAGTGGCTTCGTCGTGTTCCGTTCGCGGTATATTAATACAGCTTCACGAACCACTTCTCGCAGCTACGGCAACCTCGACCCGTGAATAATCCAGGGATCCTGCTTTATTCATAAAATTATCCACAAAACTTGTGGAAAATTCTGTGGAAAAGGGACGCCTCAGAATGCTAACTTTTTTAATATATCGAGAGTATGACAGTCTGCACAATTTGTGGTCATTGAAGATTTTTTTGTATTCAAATATAATGCTGTTTTAACTGGAGGATAGAATGAATAAAACCATTATCAGATTGGTCCTGACAGCGGCCTTTTTGGTTCTCTCAACAGGGATTTCCGCCCAGGAGACTAAACCGGCTGAGCAGGCTGTCACTGTGAAAGAGATCCAGCCTTTTATCTACAGCTGTATCCACAAAAAAGGTCCATTTACCCTGATCTCTCAGACCATCGGAGAATTCTGGCTGGCTATGCAGAAGCAGGGCATCCAACCGACTGGAACCATGTTCGGGATCTATTTTAATGCCCCCGGCCAGGTCAAACCAGAGAACCTGGAATGGGAGATAGGAGCCCCGATCTCATCCGTTCCCAAGCCCGAACCTCCTCTTGAAAAAAAGGAATGGAAATTCACTCATGTCGCCTCCGCTATCCACAGCGGCCCTTATGAAGAAACCGGACAGACTATTGAGAAGATCATGAAATGGATCTTTGCCAATGGATACGTGCCGGCCGGCCCATCTCTTGAGCGTTATCTCACCGACCCTGGTATGGTCTCAGATCCGAAGGATAATAAAACCGAGATCTGGATCCCCGTCAAAAAAAAATAACCAGGTGAAACCCTTAAAAATTCTTCTGATTATCTCCACATCCCTGTTTTTGGCTTTTTGCGCTTCATCCCAGAAAAAAACGGCTGTCGAGCACGAAAACGACCCTCAATATCAGTACGATAAGGCTGTTGTGGCCATGAATTACGGCCTGGAGGACCAGGCGATCATCTATCTGAATCAGGCTCTCGCTCTTGACCCCACGCATATCCGCGCGCAAAATCTTCTCGGACTGGCCTTCGTCAAAAAAGAAAGATTCAAGGAAGCTGCCGCAGCATTCGAGAAGGGGCTGGAGATCCAGCCCGAAAATTCCAATACACACTTCCATCTCGGGGCTGTTTATGAAAAACTTGGCATGAATGAAGAAGCGGAAGCCGAATATAAAAAGGCCATTGAAATAGACAGCAGTCCGGATGCAAGTTTTGATCTGGCCTTGCTTTACTTCAGACAGGAGAAACTGGAAACAGCCCTGGACTTTGTCCTGAAATCGATCGAGGCACGGGACAACTCGGCACAGGCATACAATCTCCAGGGGGTCATTCTGAATAAAATGGAAAAGGTCCCGGAGGCTATAAAAAGTTTTCAACAGGCTCTAAAAATCACCCCTAAAGATGTTTCTATCGGCGTGAATCTGGCTGTTGCTTTCATCAACAACAAGGATTATGAAAAAGCACGCCGCATACTTGAAACGATCCTTCCCCATGTCCAGGACCCATCCCTCAAAGACAAGATCAACGAATACCTGCAAATTATCAAAGACAAAAAATAGGGAGATAAATATGTCCAAGATGAAAACAGCCGTTATTTTAGTACTGGTATCCCTTTTGATTTTCCCCTCCCTCCTGAGTTCAGCCGAAGACACCGCTCAAATCAAGGAAGAATACCGTGTTTTCAAGACCTATCCTTTCTCCGACCCGGATCCCTTCCCTAATATCGGACGCATCTACCCATATTTTAAATTCAGCGGTTACAGCCACGATGGCTCTGACATAAAATGGAAGGTTGTCAGTTTGGAAAACTCCTATATCCGGGTGTTTGTTACTCCGGACATCGGAGGCAAAGTCTGGGGAGCAGTTGAAAAATCCACTGGTAATGCCTTCATTTACTTTAACAAAGTAGTGAAATTCCGCAATATCGCTATGCGCGGCCCCTGGACATCAGGAGGCATCGAATTCAACTTCGGCGCCATCGGCCACACGCCTGCCGGAGCTACCCCTGTCGATTACCTGATCAAAAAAGAAGACGACGGCAGTGTAAGCTGCTATGTCGGCGGCCTGGACCTGCCCTCACGAACCGAATGGCGGGTAAAGATCCATCTGCCTAAAGATAAGGCTTATTTCGAAACCGAATGTTTCTGGGCCAATCCCACTCCTCTTAATCAATCTCTCTACCACTGGATGAACGCTGCCGCCAGGGCCAGCAATGACCTGCATTTCCATTATCCCGGCTCGAATTACATCGGACATGGCGGCAAAGCATACCCCTGGCCCATCGACAAACAAGGCCGGAATATCTCCATCTACGGCAACAATGATTTCGGCCCCAGTAAATCGTATCACATTCTGGGAAAATACACGGAATTTTTCAGCGGGTACTGGAATAATTCCAATTTCGGCTACGGCAACTGGTCCCTGTACGATGAAAAACCAGGAAAAAAGCTCTGGCTCTGGACTCTGTCCAGGTCCGGCGGGATCTGGGAAGATCTGCTCACAGATCCGGGCAATGGGCAGTATATCGAGATGCAGACAGGACTGCTCCTCAACCAGGCCGGCTCCAACAGCACCCTAACTCCATTCAAGCATGCCTTTTTCGCCCCGCTTTCCACACACAAATGGAAAGAGATCTGGTTTCCTGTCAAAGATATCGGCGGTGTGGTCCAAGCCTCTCCTTATGGAGCCCTGAATGTTGTGCGGGAAAAGAACAAGCTGGCTCTGGGGATCTCTCCTCTCAGAAAGATCAACGACCGTCTGGTTGTGATTGCAGCCGGTAAAGAGGTATTCTCACGTCATTTGAAACTCTCGCCCATGGAAACATATAATGAGATTCTGGATTTCCCCGGCTTGGAGAGCGACATTAAAGTTGACCTAGGGCATGGAAAACTCACCTGGTCCGGCACAATCGCAAAGCAGTCGCTGGAACGTCCAATGGAGACAGACAGGGATTTTAACTGGAGTTCAGCCCAGGGTCTATTCATAACCGCTGACGAACTTGCCAAACAGCGGTATTATGGAAGGGCTATGTCAGGCTTAAAGACATGCCTTCAAAAAGACCCTTATTATCTTCCAGCACTGTCCAGGACGGCGGAACTTTATTTTCGCCGCGGTGAATACAAAACCGCTCTCAAATATGCAAAAAAAGCCCTTGCTGTGTCTACCTATGATCCAGAGGCCAATTTTATTTACGGCGCCGTACAGAAGCAAATGGGCCAAACTCTTGACGCAAAGGACGGATTCGGCTGGGCCGCACGCTCTATGGCCCTGCGTTCGGCTGCCTACAACCAATTGGCTGCCATGGAATTAAAAGAAAACCATCTGGAGCGGGCCAGGTATTACGCTGTCCGGTCCCTTGATTTCAACCGCCGGAACCTGGAAAGCTATAAGATCCTGGCTGTTGCGGCCCGATTGGAAAATAAGACCGAAGAAGCCCGCAAGACCCTGCGCCGCATCGAAGTTATCGATCCTCTCGATCACTTTGTCAGGTTCGAAACCTATCTCCTGGAAGGCGGGGACAAAGCGCTCGATCAATTTAAAGCCATGATCCAAAACGAGCTTCCCCAGGAAACCTACCTGGAACTGGCTCTCAAATATGTCGATATAGGACGTATCCAGGAAGGGATCAGCGTATTAAAGGAAGCCCCGTCTCATTCCGTGGTCCATCTCTGGCTGGCCTACTTGACCCGAAACACAGCGGAACAGGATTCTTGCAAATATCTTGACCGGGCTTTGAAGGCTTCTCCATATCTGGTTTTTCCCTTCCGCCTGGAGACCATCCCGGCGCTGGAATGGGCGATCGATCAGACCGGTCACTGGAAGGCCAAGTATTACCTAGGCCTTCTTTTCTGGAATCTTGGCCGCACACAGGAGGCCGGCAGGCTTTTTCAATCGTGCCAAAATATCCCTGATTATCCCACTTTTTACCTTGCCAGAGCAGAGCTTCTAAAATCCACCGTCAAAGCCGGATCTACACTCAACGACATTCAGCGCGCCATAAAGATCGACCCGGAAAACTGGCGTGCCTGGCGTGCGCAGACCCGGCATTATCTGGCTTCCAGCTATCCGAAACTCTCGCTTAAAAGCGCAGCCGCAATCCAAAAAAAGCGGCCCCAGGATTACATCCTGGCCATGGACCTCGCAAAAGCCCTTGTCCAGAACAACCACTTCAAAAAGAGCCTGGATGTGCTGACACAAACCAATATCCTTCCTTACGAAGGAGCCCGGGAGGGACGTGACCTCTACCGCCAGGCCGGCCTGCTCTATGCGCTCTCGCGTTTGAAGGACAATGCTGTCAGCTCAACCCTTGCGCTGGTTCAAAAGGCCAGGCAATGGCCGGAAAACCTCGGCGCCGGCAAGCCCTACGACACAGATGAAAGACTTGAGGATTATGTAGCGGCGCTGTGTTATGAAAAAACCGGAAAAATAAAAAAGGCTGATAACCTCCATGAGAATATCATAAAGGCTACCCGGAAATACAGGAACCGCTGGGGAGCGGGACATTACATCAGCGCGCTGGTTCTGCGGAAAAAAGGCAAGGCGGCAGAAGCGGAAAAACTGCTGTCAGACTGGATAAAGGCCAGACCGGGCAATAACGTTGTAGCAAGGTGGGCCGCAGCCAAATTCCACAACCTTGATGAGAAGGCTTCAGCGATCCTGAAACAAATGGCTCCCGAAGACCAGGGAACACCCTGGAATCCCGGTGGGCAGGATAACGACTTCCCGATCGTGCTCAGCATCAGCCGTATGAAAGAAAAATAATATTATTTATCTCCATAGAAAACGAGTCTGATTAGCCTTATTATTTAATTTCGGATAGGGCTTTTGCAGCTCCCTTATGGTCTGGTTCTATAGACAGGGATTTTTTGTAGGCTCCAGCAGCCTTCTTCAAAAGGCCTTTCCCCTTATATGCTTCGCCCAGATAAAAATAGGATTCTGCGCTGGGATTCTTTTTGCACACAAATTCAAAGTCTTTGATTGCCCCATCATAATTGCGGCCGAATCCTTTAGGGGCCTTTAACCTGGACATTCCCCTGCCGAAATGGGCGGTTACATTTTCCGGGTCCAGCTTAACAGCCTTTTCGAATTCCTGTATTGCGCCCATGCCGTACTTCATCATGTCCATGGGATTTCCGCTCCCGGCCAGGCTGCCCATAATATTGCCTTTCCATGCGTGATATTCAGCATTTTTTGGTTCCTTCACCAGGAGAATCTCGATGCCTTCGAGAGCTGTGGAAAATTCATTTTCATCAAAAAGCCCTTTTACCTTGTCGAGCGATACATCCTCCAGGGCACTGCCGGCTTTTTCCTGCTTTGAAGCTTCAGATGTTTTTGGCCCTCCAGGAAATTTATCTCCCATAAGTTCGGGCAGATACTTTATGATCAGAGGTAGAGCCTGTTCCAGCAGGGACGGTTTTTTATCCTCAAGAGGGAAGAGTTCCACTCTGGCCTCTCCGTTCTCTATGATCAGCAGACCTGCCGGTATGATTTTCCCGCCAGATCCTCCTCCAAAACCCGCCACATTCCCTCCGGCACCAAGGCCGAATTTGATCCGGGCAAAAGGAATAACCACAGAACTGCCCGAACGCACAGGTTTTCCTATCACGGAATTAACATCCAGGGTTGATGCCATTTTATCAAATTGTTTCAACGAATCCTTGACCGGAGATTTCGCCTGCGCCCCTAGCATGCAGGAAAACACCACAAATACTGCGATAATAAATATGCCTAAATGTTTAGTCTTCATGTTCTCCTCCTCATTTCCTCGGCACCTTGCCAGCGCTTACAAACTTAACTTCTTTCTTGGTGATGATTACAAATCCCAGCACCCTGGCCTCTCCGCCCATGTAAAATCCGCCGCTCCTCATCTTTTCAGGCCCGCCTTCTCCTCCCCCATAGCCGATATCGATCATAATGATAGGGATGATGGTCATACTGCCGACCTTCACAGGATCTCCGACAATATTTTTCACATGAAGGTTTTTCGCCAGTTGGCCGATCATTGCCCGGGTCATTGCTGATATAGGATTTTCCAGGTTGGCGGCTTTTTTTGGCGGCGTCTTTTCCGTCTGCTCACCTGCAAATCCTGAAGAACCCGCCAGAAAAAGCAGGAACAAAGAAAGGATAAATACAGATAATACTCGTTTTTTCATTACACTTCTCCTTTAACAATATTCAAGAACTTACTATTTCCTACGAAAATTCCCACAAAAAGGTTTATCCTGCCTCTTGAATAATCTCAGTAGTCTTTCCGCTGCAGGCTTTGACACATACACCGCAGATGTACTGGTTGACTATGTGGCGGCGGCGGAATTCCCTCAACTTTTCGAAGCAGGCGATGTGGTCGAAATCCTCAGGCTTTTCCTTGATCGCCCCGGCCGGGCAAACATCTATGCAGCCCCTACACTTGCCGCAGTCCATTTTAATGGGCACATCAGCCTCAAGCGGCATATCGGTCAGAATGGTCACAAGCCGGAATCTCGACCCCAGCCCGGGATTTACAAGCAGGTTGTTCCTCCCTATCCACCCTAATCCAGACAAGCGCCCTAACTCCTTGTGGGGCAAATGAGCTGTCTGTTTCTCCCAATCGAGGATCTGGGACGCAGCGACCGGAAGCGCTTTATAACCGCGCTCCTGGATGTATGACGAAACAATAAATGCCCCCCTGTCCAGAAAAAAATTGATCTGCCTGTAATGGTGGAAATAAAGAGGAGTGGGCTGGTCCTTGATATCGTCCAGCACAGAATCCAGAAGTTTTTTCCCCAGGGAAACGGCCCTGTCAAACTGTTTTACCGTATTTTCCTCTATAAGAAACTTCTTCCTGACTTCTGTGATGTCCACCACACCAAAAAGAGAAAATCCCTGCTCTTCTGTAAACTGCTTCAGCTCACGCCTGTTGTCAAACACTTTGCTCATGAGGAATCAATGTATCGGAAAAAAATGGCAAAATCAAATCAGATGTCTATAAACCAAGGCTTTCGAATAACAAGGTAATTACAAACGGTTACAAACGGCGGCTCCGTGTGAATAATATTTCGATCAATTAGAAAAATACCCAAGGCGGTGAATGACTTTATAATCCTTGTTTTTCACTTGGACCTTAATTCTTTTAAATTTCCCGTCTCCCGCATAATCCTTTGGGGAATAATAAATAAGGTAGTAATTCTCAGAAGCATACAATGCATTCTTAAACAATACGGCTGGATTGGCAGAGCTCTCTGCATAGCCTCCGGTAGCTCTGGCGATCTCCATAATAATGTTAAAGGTCTCTTGCGCATATTCTTCAAACCGGAGTCCTGGAACCGATATCATAGGAGTTGAAATATGCAGGAAA
>CBDVEQ010000036.1:0-16038 GCA_965373045.1 uncultured bacterium
CATCAGCCCTGAGACCGGGAAAATCCACATACAGCTCACTCTTGTTTCCAAACTTCCCTTTCAGCATAGCCCGGAAAGGGCCGGCATAGGATCCACCCCAGTTGGCAACGGAAACAGCGATCTCGATGCCTCCGCCCACCTTTCTAATACTGGCACACCTAATAATGTGTCTGGGTCCCGCACTATTCGTGCAAACAAGATCGGGTAGCGGACCGCTGTAGATAAAATTCTTTTCAATTCTCGATCTTTCGACAACAAAGGAGTTTAAACTTTCCCGCGGTCCAAAATGCTCTGTGCCCCGGAGGCGTGGATATTGAGGAACGATTTTTACTCGCTTTTTAAAATGGGACCTGCCGAGAACAAATGTATAATCCCCTCCCCTTGTTGTTTCGACTTCCTTGATACTGATCGACCGGCCAAGGACGACTTCAAAGAGTTTAATCTTTATCCCCCCCAACTCCCTCCCATCGGAAGTCTCCACCGTCCCAAAAATGCGAATTTTGACTGCACCTGAGCCCGAATTCAGATTTCCCACCAGAAAGCCAAAACATAAAGAAAGAACAGTAATGCAAAAGACTTTTTTTATCATTTTTTCCCCCTAGTTGATCAAAATATCTCGGATAATCCAGATAAACAGGATGCTCGTGAGTGACGTTGTCACAGGGGATACCCCATTCGCCCGGGTTTTTATAAACATCTATCCAACTGCTCCATTCGATCCATTTTGCTAAATTTAAGTCCTTTTATCTCCTCTATTTTTAATACTATATAGAACAAACATATCCTGTCAATAAGGAGGGGGACATTCTGCCTTAAAGGTTAGTTTGAGGTGATTGATTCCAATAGGCTATCTGTTTTTTCTAATTCCCTTAAACCATAATAATAAACCGATAAGCAGACTCACCAAGAATATCAACATGGAAATATTGAAGGCTCTAGGTTCCAGCTCTTGTCCTGATCCAATAGCCACTTCGGCCCAGAAAAACAACCAGGCAAGCCAAATTAGACGCAAAATCCAAATATAATACGGTCTTTTCCTTATCTTTAATACAGCATACATGTTTTTTTTGTCCATGGCTCATTCCTTTCCTTGCATCGTATCGATCCCATACTCCGGCAGATCGAGACGCCACCATTGTTCGACGCTTTTCTGACGGCCATAACCGAAAGCCTCATCCATGGAAGTAAAGAATCTATCCAGAGCCGGAATCTTGGCGCTTGCAGCCTTGACTATGTCATGAATCATGGTTTTGTCTTTCTTCGTCCAGGGACAGACAGCCAAGCACACACTACAGCCTGCCGTTGATTCCGACCAGTAAGCCAGGCACTTGGGAGAGTCCTCATACCAAGCTTGGTGGCCAGGATTATTCCAGGGGCCTTTTACTTCAAAACTGGGCTCGTCTTCAAAAGAAAGGCAATTTGGAGGGCAAGCTTCGGCGCACCGTTTGCATACTTTACAGAACTCCAGGAGGCCGAAATCAATCGGCTTGTCAACGGCCATAGGAAGATCGGTAATGACCTTGCACAGGCGGACCATGGGCCCGAATTCCGGTGTAATCAGGCGGTTGGTCCGCCCAAGTTCCCCTAAGCCAGCGTCCACTGCAATGGCAACGCTCGAACCGAGATCATTGACGCTGGGAATAGCAACATAACCTAATCCCCGGATAAAATGCGCCAGGGCTGCTACCAGTAATTCACAGCGACTGTACCCCAAAGAGGAGCCGGCGCCGCTTATCGAGGAAGGTGAACAGGCAATATTATCCAGAGACATCTGGACGCTAAGGGCAACAGCATACTTACATTTACCGGGTATGACCAGCTTTTCATCCTCTTCATAAGGCTCATCCACGGCCTCAAATACAATATTTTTTCTTCTTTCTGTGGCATTGATATGGCGCCGGTCATACACCGTTATCCCCATGGTGGCAGCACCGAAATAACGGGCAGCCGCTTTTATTACCCTTGCTGCTTCTTCCGGACTTGCGGAATATTTCTCCACTCCCCTTTGTTCAGGAGTCCTGACATTTTTGCTGGTCCAGGACCTTGTCCCCCGGTTCAATCCCCCAAGGCGAGAAATGACCCAGGCAGCATCCGAAAGAGCCCGGTCTTCAAGCCTGAAGCCAGGACGTCCCTCCCGGAAATATTGCGCCGTTTTTTCTCTGCTTTTTTTCCTCAGTTCCTTCAGATTTTCCATTCCGTAATACTTAGACATGGAGCCAAAAACATTATTCATGGAATTAAACCGCGTGTACGAGTTATCATCGACAGTCAATTTGGGTTTATCGATCTCTTTAGCCCACCATGGGTGACCAAATTTTTTAGAAAAGGTTGACGACGGTTTTTGTCCGTTTCTTAAGACGAAACCACTTCCGGCCGCCAATCCGGTTCCGCCTATACCAAATTTAACGAAGTCCCTCCGATTCATCTTATACCTCCTTAAGTAAGATATTTCACGATATAAAGATACAAACAGAAGAATTTGCTTTTTTGGGTTGCTTTAATTTCGATGGTAAAATAGACATCATCATAAGGAAAAGGAAGCCCTTTCGAGGAGGCTTATGATGTTTAACAAATATGCGAAACGTTACACCACGAGGTTCAAGTTTCAGGTGATCATGGAAGTGATTAAAAGTTCTAAACAAATAGGCCAGATAGCCGGGCCTCTGGCCGCGACAAACTGAATAGACAGAAAAGGATATAATAATATTAGCAGTGCAATATTAATATTATGTGTTAATACTGATAATCCTTTTGTTGACCGGTTAAATGAATTTTAAATCCAACAACTATCATCCATTGCGAAATTTTTAGTTCAAATGTAGGAAAATGATCAATATTCGGTCCTGTAGTTGCTGTGGGAGTCCAATCGTAGTTGTTCAGTTTTCCGTAATACTTCGAAGGCTTGTCCAATTCCCATAGATAAGTTTTGGTAGGAGCAATGAAATACTTAAAACCGACAAAAATCCCAAAATTTCCAGCGATCTTTTGCTCTAAATCCAAGCCTACATTGCCTCCAATAATGGTTTCATTCTGACTGACAGATACATCCATTTCAAACCATTCAACATACGTGTAAATGAAAGGCCAGAGAGTAAAGGACCAGGCATCTCCAAAACCGGCTCTCGAATTCAGCTCAACTTTTGTTAAGAAAATCGATGGTCCCGCAGATAAAGTAAGAAAAGTGCTTTTTCCTAAAGCCGCTCTGTATATCAAGTTTAAACTTATAGGAATAACAGAAAAGCTTCCCACATCCTCCCAAGAAGCTTGGCGATTATAAGACAATCCGCTCGAAGTCCATCTCCAATCAAATGTGTATGATCCAAAAAGATCAACTTCGGCCTTCTTAAGGTATGCCGCAGACAAAGATATACCCAGTTCTTTGGTGAAAAAATAACTGAAGCCGGCACTTGCTCCGAATAAACCACTCGGCATAGAGGCAAGAATATCTCCATTGTCGTTTGTCGTGACTCTAGTGATGTTATAAGAGCGAGTATAAACCGTGTCTCCAATACTAACTCCACCTGAATAATTTCCGTTAATATAAAACACAAATTCACCGGCAGACATCGGTTTTGATCCAAACAAAAAGAAGAAAACCGCACAACACATTAAAATAAAGCACATTTTTTTTCTCATGAAAACATCTCCTTTAACTCATTTAATAAAAATCACAAAATTAGTTTAAATCATAAAATATATATCGTGTCAAGGGAATATATCCCAGGAGTTCCTCTCTATCCTACAAATCGGTTTTCAGAACTCCGGTCTGAACGTCATAAATAAAGAACAATCCCGATGACCAGGGGGAGGAACACCGTCGATTCGTCCTCGGTGAAAATCACGACCATACGGAACTCCCCGACCAAGCTTAGCTTCGGGCTCATAGGATAGTGCATCCCAAAGCCGAACAGCACGCCTAAGTTTGTCTGGGTATCCCAACCTCTCGTTACCGTCACATCGGCTGTGTAATATGGGGTGGTGATCCGGTAACGAACGGTTAGGTCGCTGATAGACTGTATGAATAATCCCAGACCCGCCATTCCGTAAATCTTCATCTTGGATTGCAGCGGGAAAAAATATTTTCCGCCACCGGCCAGAGAGAAAATGCCAAATGTCCCACCGCTGAAGGTGGCATTGGCAGGATGACCCCAATCATCAATATTGAGCATGAAAATATTATAACGCCCATCCGCAAAAAGGGTAAATCCCCCTTTCAAAGACAGGTCCAATGTGACCCCTCCGTGGAAGCCGAGACCCCATCCATCAGCAAGCTCTCCACTCGGGAGCGCCGGGCCTCCTGTCAAGTTGATGCTGATCTTGGGGCCAGTGGTCTGGGTGAAAACTGTCGATGCCGAAATGACAAAAATTCCAATAAACATTACAATCGCGGCTTTTTTCATGATAATCTCCCTTAATAGGAATTTTTTTAATAAAACTTTTCTTTGAAAATAAATGCACCATTGCTCTTATTCACATAAAGCATCATATGCTTAGCACAACAAAATCATTTTTGTCAAGAAAAAAGGAACAAGCGGTTGAAACAAGCTCCAAATATGCAAGACTCATAAGTTCCATGACGTATTCTACGAATCCATTCTTTTGTAAGGAACCCTCAGAAATAGAAAATCCCCATGAAAATGCCTGTATGGAACTACAGTGTAATAGACTTTGATTTAAATTTTAACTATAATCCTTCGCGTTATGAGCTGGATATACATTGAAGACATTGGAAAACACCAGGATCAGGAAGTCGAGATCCGTGGTTGGCTTTACAACAAGCGCTCCGGTGGGAAGATTCGTTTTCTTCTTATCCGGGATGGAACCGGGATCATACAATGCACCGCCTTTAATCCCGAGAAGGATAATCCTCTTTTTCAAAAAATCGACACTTTGACCCAGGAATCTTCCATTATCATCCATGGTCAAGTCAGAAAAGACAAACGGGCTAAGGGCGGATTCGAGATATCCATTAAGGATGTGGAAATCCTCCAGATCGCTGAGGAATATCCCATCACTCCCAAGGAACACGGAATCCCATTCCTTATGGAACACCGCCACCTGTGGTTGAGGTCAAAAAAGCAGAACGCAGTGCTTCAGATCCGTGCAGAACTCATCCGGGCCATCAGGGATTTTTTTGACGGCCGTGGTTTTCGTAATATGGATACACCCATCCTTACGCCAAGTGCATGTGAAGGAACCACCACTCTCTTTGAAACTGAATATTTTGATCAAAAAGCATATCTCAGCCAGAGCGGACAGTTGTATAATGAAGCCACTGCGGCTGCGTTTGGAAAGGTCTACTGTTTTGGCCCGACCTTTCGTGCCGAAAAATCAAAGACCCGAAAACACCTTATTGAGTTCTGGATGGTGGAACCCGAGGTTGCTTTTGCCAGGCTGAGTGACATCATCGAGTTGGGAGAAGACCTGATCCTTTACATCATCGATCGTATCCTGGACAGAAATAAAATCGAACTGAAAATGCTGGAAAGGGACACAAAACCCCTGGAGAATATTCAGAAACCCTTTCCAAAAATCACTTATACGGAAGCGGTTGAAAAACTCAGCGGAAAGGGATCTTCCATTAAATGGGGAGATGATTTTGGCGCTCCTGAAGAAACCCTGTTAGCAGAAATATTCAACTCACCCGTTTGTGTTACTCATTTTCCAGCAGCTATAAAGGCCTTTTATATGCAGCCGGACCAGGAACGCCCGGATACAGTCCTTGGTATCGATGTGATCGCATCTGAAGGTTATGGAGAAATTATCGGAGGGGGGCAGCGTATCCATGACCTGGCCCTTCTTGAGCAGCGTATCCATGAGTACAAGCTTCCACGCGAAGCTTATGAATGGTATATCGACTTGAGAAAGTATGGCTCATTTCCCCATTCAGGATTCGGTATGGGAATTGAAAGAATGCTTGCATGGATATGCAAGATTAAACACATCAGGGAAACCATCCCTTTTCCCAGGCTCCTTTACCGCATCTATCCCTGATATGAATAAAATTGCCCTTATAAGTTTGGGGTGTGCCAAAAACCTTGTTGACAGCGAAGTCATGATGGGGTATCTGAGAAAATCATCCCATGTTTTTGTGCCTTCTCCCGAAGAAGCGGATATAATCATCATAAATACGTGCGGATTCATAAAACCTGCAAAGGATGAAGCTGAGGACGCTATCCAGAACGCACTTTCCGTTAAACATCAGAATAAGAAGGTCCGGATCATTGTTACAGGATGTTATGTTGAAAGGTACATATCCGTTTTAAGAAAAAACTATCCTGAGGTGGATGTGTGGCTTGGTGTCAAGGATTTTGACAAGATCGTACGTGCTGTACAGGATAAACCCCTTAAAAGGTCAAAGCACACTTTTCTTTATGACCATGATTCCCCGAGATCCATTTCTACTTCTCCCGTCTGGGCATATATCAAAATATCAGAAGGCTGCTCGCATAATTGTTCATTCTGTACTATCCCCATGATCAAAGGCTTCTACAGATCGCGTGAGATCGAATCGATCATACAGGAAGTTGAGATCCTTGTGTCCAAGGGAATCCGGGAGATCAATATCATCTCCCAGGACACTACTTTTTTCAGAAGAGACAGAGGGGAAAAAACCGGTTTGATCCAACTCCTGCAGAAACTGGCCTACATTCCAAATCTCCAGTGGATACGCCTGCTTTACTGCTATCCGGAAGAGATTACAGGTAGCCTTCTGGAGATCATGCAGGAAGATAAGATCTGTTCTTATCTTGACATTCCCTTTCAGCATTCCCATCCCCGCATCATTAAAAGCATGAACAGAGGCATGGATTCCTCAAAATCTCTAAACCTTCTGCAATCTATCCGCAAAGTCCTTCCCGATGTCTCTGTTCGAACATCACTGATCGTGGGCTATCCCCTGGAGGGAGAAAAGGAATTCACTCATCTGCTGGATTTTGTGCGTACTGCCCGGTTTGACCACTTGGGCGTTTTTACATACTGGCATGAAGAAGGCACGGATGTATTTCATATGGGCGATCCAGTCCCTGACCATGTAAAAAATCAAAGACAGGAAGATGTTATGACTCTTCAGATGGAAATTTCCCGTAAAACAAACAAAAAATATCTAAAAAAAACAATAGATGTTCTGCTTGAAAAGCCTAAACAAGGCCATAATCATGTCTGGACAGGTCGAAGCCAGTATCAAGCTCCTGAAGTGGACGGCAGGATCTATGTTGAAAATGTTATGATAAAAAATCCTCTGGATAAACCGATACACAAAGTTGAAATCCGATCAAGTGAAGTATATGATCTACATGGAGTTTTGGATTCATGAACATGACAGCAAAGATTTTGTCCACATTTTTTGGTGCAGGATATACTCCCATTGCACCTGGAACATTCACCAGCTTATTGATCGTGCTTTTATACCGTTTCTACCTTGTTCGTTTGGACTGGCCGATCTATCTTGCCCTGCTTCTAATAATTTTTTTCCTTGGTGTCTATGTGTCTACCCGGTTTGCCAGGGAACTGAATAAAGAGGACCCTCAGATTATTGTGATCGATGAAGTTCTTGGACAGATGATCCCTCTTTTTCTTATGAAGCCCGACTGGCTTCTTCTGGCAGCAGCTTTTGTCCTCTTCAGATTTTTTGATATCATCAAACCCTTTCCTGTGAACAAGGCAGAGCAGTTCCCTCAGGGATGGGGCATTATGATGGACGATCTCGTTGCCGGTCTTTACGCTGGAATTATCATAAATATCTTCCTTCTCTTAAAATAGCCTGATTATTCAAGATATGAGAAAACCGTTAGTGATCGAGATCCTGGCAGTAGGATCTGAACTTTTATCTCCATACTTTCAGGATACAAATTCTCTGTTTCTGACTGAAAAACTGAACGATCTGGGTCTTGAGGTTAACTTTAAATCAATAGCCGGCGATGATTTGGAAAATCTCTCCGTGGTCATCCAGGATGCATTAAACAGATCTGATCTAATTATCAGTATTGGAGGCCTCGGACCAACTCATGACGATCTGACCAGGGAAGCTTTTGCTTCTGTACTGGGAAAAAAGCTGGTTTTTCAAAAGGACCTTTATAAAAAAATACAAGCCAGATTCAACCATCGCGATCGAACCATTCCTCAAATTAACAAAAAACAGGCATTTATCATTAAAGGGGCTCAAGTCATAAAGAACAATAACGGAACCGCTCCCGGGCTGTGGCTAGAGACCAAAAACAAAATCATTATTCTTCTTCCTGGCCCCCCTCATGAGATCAAACCGATGTTTGACGAATTTGTTTTGCCGCGGCTCCAGAAATTCAGAAAAATCTTTACAGCTCACCAGGTGATCCGGACTACAGGCATGCCCGAATCCCAGATTGAGACTCTGATTTCTGATATCTATCCAGAAAATACTTTTCTAAATCTCACTATACTGGCAAAACCTGGACAGATAGATCTACTGTTAACCGCAAAATCTACAGAAAACCAGGAAAGTGCAGACACTCTTGCAGCAGGGCTTTCTGAAAAGATCAAATCACGTCTTGGAAATATTATATTCACGTTTAAGGGGAAAGACCTCGAGACCGTAGTTGGAAACATACTGCGTGTCAAGAAATCTACTCTTGCAGTGGCGGAATCATGCACCGGAGGTCTTTTAGGCCACCGGATCACAAATGTAGCTGGAAGTTCGGATTATTTTCTCCAGGGGATAATCGTGTACAGCAATGAATCCAAAACAAGTCTTTTAGGCATAAACCCGGATTTAATCCTCAAGCATGGTGCGGTCAGCCCGGAAGTTGCTAAAGCTATGGCGGAAGGAATACGCCTGAAAGCAAGATCTGATTTCGGATTAAGCATTACAGGAATTGCCGGCCCTGGAGGAGGATCACCTGATAAACCTGTCGGACGGGTCTATACAGCGCTGTCCTGGGAGGGAGGAATTCAAGTCGAAAAAAATTTATTCCTGGGTGACCGTCATAATATCAAACTTCAGGCAAGCCAGAAGTCCCTGGACATGCTACGGCAGCATCTAGTAAAATCCTTATGACCCGCAAAAAGAAATTATGAGGACATTTATTGCAATTGATCTGGCCGAAACGATCAAGGACCGGATACAGAAACTTATCTTAGAATTGGATAAAGGGGATCGTTCCATTCGCTGGGTCAAACGTCACGGCATGCATATTACATTAAGCTTTCTTGGAGATATCTCTTCTGAAAAATCAAAAGATGTTTCAGCCTCTATTGAATCTTTGACAAAAAACCACGATCGATTTTCCATGAGCGTTATAGGTTCCGGATATTTTCCTCAGAAACGGAAAAATCCCAGGATTATCTGGCTGGGAATAAAAAACAGTAAAGAGCTGATATCTCTCCATGGATCGGTCATTTCAACAATGGAAAAACTGGGATTTTCGAGGGAAAACCGCCCCTTCCATCCCCATTGCACTATTGGACGTGTAAAAGTCCCACGGGGATTAGAACCTCTCCTTGACCGCTTGGATCAAAATGCAGAGACCGAGTTTGGCAGCATGATCGTGGATCAAATCACATTCTTCAAGAGTATTCTTAAGCCAACAGGAGCAGAATATTCCATTATTTGTAAGGGCAAACTGAGATGAAGGTATTATTTGCTGTTTTTTCATACCTTTTTGGCGCGATTCCGTCAGGATACATCATCTATTTTATATCCGAACAAAAAGATATCCGTAAATTCGGAAGCCTGGCCACAGGAGCCACAAATATTCTCAGATTAAAGGGATGGAAGTTTGCTGTTCCTGTCATGTTCATCGATCTTTTTAAAGGATTTCTCCCTGTATATCTTGCTCTACAACTATTTAATGACAACCGTTATGCTTTAATATGTGCCTTTTTAGCAATCATTGGACATTGTTATCCTGTCTATATTAAGTTTAAGGGGGGAAAAGGTGTTGCGACCTTTATCGGTACCTTTGCCGCACTGGCTGTGTTACCGCTTTTGATCGGGCTGGCCGTTTTTGTATTGGTCGTTGCTTTGTTTCGATATGTTTCTCTGGGATCTCTTCTGGCAGCCATAAGTTTGATCCCTTCAACCTTTTTTATCACAAGGGATTACGAACTTGTTATATTCACAATTGCAGTTTTTCTTTTGATCGTTTTCAGGCATGCCGGCAATATCAATCGTCTGGCACACGGTCAGGAAAGAAAATTGGGTCATAGAAACCAATGAAAGCAGCAGTTATCGGTGGTGGGTCCTGGGGAAGCGCTTTTGCACTTTATCTCGGCCGTTTGAAAATCCGTACAAAACTCTGGATTCGAGAAAAGGAGGTCCTTGACCATCTGGTCCGGAAAAAAGAAAACAAGACGTTTCTTCCCGGCTTTCAATTTCCTTCATCTGTGACTTTTTACTCTGACCTGGAGGAAACCATCAATTCATCTGATATTGTTTTTGTTGCTGTTCCATCTCAGTTTTGCCGTGAGTTGTATAAACGGATGGCAAATCACATGAATCCTGAACAGATCATTGTCAGTCTGACAAAAGGGATTGAAGAAAAAAGCCTCCTTAGGATGAGCCAGGTAACTCAGAATACTTTTTCGCGCTCGTTTCCCCTAAAGATAGCTGTTTTATCCGGGCCCAGTTTCGCAAAAGAAGTTGCCCAATCACATCCTACCGCAGTCGTTATTGCTTCTTAAGATATAGCCCTGGCTAAAAAAATACAGTGTTTTATTTCCAGCCCTATCCTTAGATGTTACACCAGTACAGATGTCATTGGTGTAGAAATTTCAGGAGCAATTAAAAATGTGATCGCAATTGCTGCCGGAATTTCAGACGGTCTAAAATATGGATACAATACAAGGGCAGCTTTGATCACAAGAGGTATAGCAGAACTAACGCGCCTTGGCTTGAATTTAAAAGCAAAAATGGAAACATTTTCAGGACTGGCAGGTATTGGCGACCTTGTTCTCACTTGTACAGGACAGTTAAGCCGGAATCGGCAAGTCGGGATAGAATTGGGACAGGGAAAAAACCTTTCCAGTATTGTTACAAAAATGGACATGATCGCTGAAGGTGTTACGACAACATCTTCTGTCCATAATTTATCTACACAGATGCATCATGAAATGCCTATCTGTGACCAGGTCTACAAAGTTTTATATAAAAACAAATCTCCTGAAGATGCTCTTCAGGATCTTATGACACGGAAATTAAAAGATGAATTTTATTCATAGGGGGAAAAATGAGAATTAAATGGACCGTGATCTTTTTATTATGCTCATTGTTGATGTTCTGTACCTCCACATCAAAAAAAATCGAGACAAAGCAGAAGAGTGATCCGAAATACCAGTACAACTTGGGACTTTTCTACTTAAATGAAGGAAACCCAGACAGCGCTGTCACCTGTTTAAACAGGAGCCTTCAAATAAAACCAGGGAATTATCTGGCTTATCACGCTCTTGGCCTTGCGTATTCTATGAAAGGTGAACTAGAAAAATCTATTGCCTCTTTTCAGTCTGTGCTTAAGATCAACCCTAAATCCACGGAAACAAGAAATGCGCTGGGAATAATTTACCAGGAAATGGGATTCCTGGACAAAGCTGAAGAAGAATTCAAGTTGGCCATTGCGGATAAGTCCTATACATCACGTGCACTTCCTCATTATAACCTTGCCCGTCTATATCAATTAAGAAACAGGATGGAAGATGCAATTTTTCATTTGGAAAATGCCATTGCGCTAAATAATAGGTTTGTTATGGCCTTAAACCTGAAAGGGATCATTCTGGAAGACATGAACAGATTGCATGAGGCTATTAATGCCTATCAAAAGGCATTGAATGCATTAGATCTATCCAAATCCGATGACACACAGATTCAATACAATCTGGCTGTTGCTCACTTTAAAAACAGAGAATATATAACCGCCAGACAGATCTTCGAAAAGATCTACAACCAGGTCACTGATCTAGAAATGAAAAAAGATATTCTTAAATATCTCAAAATGATAAAATAGAAGAAATCGTTTTTGTTTTATGTTATTTTAAATCTGTTTTTAAGCGTGGATCATTCTTAAGTCAATGTTCATAGCAATATTGAATAAAAATATTTTAGTTACTATAACTTTGCTGTTTTTCACATTTCTTCCCCTGCATTCCGGTCAGATAGAAGATTCCCCTTTTCCTTTTACACATTTCCAATTGAAGAATGGTTTGAATGTCATCTTGGCCGAAGACTATTCATTCCCAGTTGTGTCTGTTGCAGTAGCTTATCATGTCGGTTCTTTTCATGAATCTGAAGGAAAATCCGGCCTCGCCCATCTCCTGGAAACACTCATGTTTCAAGGCTCAAGAAATGTCGGCCGAATGCAGCATATTAACTTCATCAACAGAACAGGGGGAAGATTTGATGCCCTTACTACTGTGGACAAGACGATCTTTCATCAGACCGTCCCAGCCAATCAACTTGAACTTGTTTTATGGCTTGAGTCAGACAGAATGTTTTCCCTCAGAATCACCAGAGAAAAAGTCGAGAAGGCTAAACAATCACTTATAGATGGAATCCGGTTTCGAAAGCTGGATGACCCCTATATGAGTAGTTCCTTGTATTTCAACCAGCTTCTTTTTGGAGACTATTCTTACAATCATCCGGTTATAGGTTTTGAAACAGATCTGCGCAGTCTGTCACTGCAAGATGTGAGAAGTTTTTATTCGAATTATTACAGACCGAATAATTCTGTTATCTGCATCGCCGGGCATATTGACAAAGTAAGGACAAGAGAGCTTTTGGAAAAGTATTTTCAATCGATTCCCGCAGGACCAAAATTAGAAGAAACAAAAAAAATTGAATTTCATGATATTCTGGAGGACATCCATTTCAGCGAGAAATCAGTGCCAACTTCACCGAGATTATATATTGGATATAGAATAACATCACCCTATTCAGATGATTATTTTCCTATGGACATCTGCAGCTACATCCTTGTCAAAGGAACTACATCAAGGTTATACAAACGGTTGGTAACAAAAGATCGCATAGCGACTTCTCTAGGTGGAGGGATAGAGATCAGAAAGGATCGTGCAGTTTTTAAAATATTTGTAGTCCTCAATAATGAGGTTAATCGCGCCCGGTGTCAAAGAGCTGTCTTTTCCGAAATCAATAAATTCATATCCAATCTCATCTCTCCAAAGGAATTGGCAAAGGCTAAAATGATGTTGAAATCTAATTATCTAAGCAAATTTGCGACTGTTTCCGGACGCGCTGTTTTTCTCGCCAACAGGTTTCTGGAACGGAATCACACTGAACAGATTTATTCAGAATTGAACCAATTCTTGTCCGTAACATCCCACAGGGTCATGATAATTGCCAACAAATATTTCTCAAAACATAAAGTCATCCTGGATGTAGAGATCAGATGAAAAAAGGTTATGCTTTTGTTAAACATTATTTGCGAGGATTTATTTATCTGCTCACTGTATTATTCTTTATCTCATTCTCCTTTCTGAATGCCCAGGAACGTTTCCGGCGGTTTCCTCCTTCTCCCCAATCCCTTGTTGATCTTAATCTCCCTGAGATAAGATCACATAAATTAACCAACAGCCTTAGACTCTCTGTCGTTCAAAACACACAATCACCTGATATTCATTTACAGTTGATCATCTTCGCGGGCGAAAGTCATTCTCCAGATGATCTTCCCGGCCTGGCAACTTTTACCGCTCACATGCTTTCAAAGGGAACATCATCATTCTCTTCATCCGAGTTTGAAAACATCCTTGCTTCCATAGGAGGAAGATTCGCCGTTTCAGTCTTTCCTGAACATACTATTATCTCAATATCATTTTTAGAAGAATTTCTGTACGAAGGATTGGATGTCCTTGGAAAACTCGTTAAAAACCCTTCTTTCAGTCAAAGGGAGATCGCCAAACTGAAAACATCTCTTTATTATAATATGGCTGGAAAGAGGTTTGATCCCGATTTTGTATCCAGACGCCTTATGCTTCGCATCCTTTTTCAGGATCATCCCCATCAGAAAATCACATTCAGCGAAGATGGAATCAAGAATATCAAACACGATAATGTTCGCAAGTACTTCCAAACATTTTACAGGCCCAACAATTCCCACCTTATATTGATCGGAGGAATCGATTTCCAGACTGCTTCCAGAGTTGTCAGCCGCCACCTGAATACCTGGAGAAAAAACAATCTAAAATATTCCCCTATATCTCCTCCCAAGCCTGTAAAGCGTCTAAGAATCTGTCTGGTGGATATGCCACAAATTGATGACACCACAATATTTATAGGCAATGTCATCACGCTCAATGTACCGGAAGATTATTTCTCATATTCTGTTTTTAACAGAGTTCTCGGCAGCACTCCGAACAGCAGGATATTCATGAACCTCAGGGAAACAAAAGGTTATGCTTACTATGCTTTCAGTCAACTAGATCTATTTAATAAATTCGGTATTTTTTTCATCAGAGCAAAGGTTCGTTCTGATGTGGTTCTTCTTTCAATTGAAGAAGTATTACGAGAAATAGACCATGTCATGAAAGTAAAAATCCCCAGCCAGGAGATAGAG
This sequence comes from uncultured bacterium, assembly GCA_965373045.1. Taxonomy (GTDB): domain Bacteria; phylum Acidobacteriota; class Aminicenantia; order Aminicenantales; family Aminicenantaceae; genus DAOVDI01. Next base: position 14,535 of record CBDVEQ010000036.1, read on the forward strand.
CAGGCAAAATTCTATCTGCTGGGAAATTTTCCGATTAAAATGGCAGAATCGAGCTTTTTTTCAAAAAAGGTTTCAGAGATTATCGCCTTTGATCTGGGAGAGGCTCATTGGGCAAATTATTACGAGAACATTATGCAGATTGATTCAAACAAGGTCTTTGAACTGATCAAGGACAGCTCGATTCTGACACCAACCATTGTTATTGTGACAAATGCAAATTTGAGTGCGGAAGAAAATCCCTTTATCGATGAATTGATCGAAAAGTTTGGCGAAGTAGAAGTTTATAATTATAAAGGTATGCTGCAATACACACTGAGATAACAACTAAGGAGAAAATACATGAAGCTTGTTGAATGTGTCCCTAATTTCAGCGAAGGCCGGGACATCAAAAAAATCAGATCCATCACCAAGGAGATAGAAACAACAGAACAGGTGGAATTATTGGATGTAGATCCTGGAGAAACCACAAACCGGACGGTTGTCACTTTTATCGGAACCCCAGACGGCGTCAAGGAAGCGGCATTTAAAGCAATAAAAAAAGCTTCTGAAATCATAGATATGTCTAAACATAAAGGAGCACACAGTCGTATGGGCGCGACCGATGTCTGTCCATTTGTTCCGGTATCAGGTGTCACAATGGAAGATTGCATCCAGATCGCTCATGACGTGGCGAAAAGGGTGGCAGATGAATTGGACATTCCTGTTTATCTTTACGAAGATGCAGCACAAAAACCTGAACGGAAAAATCTTGCCACTGTTCGAATGGGTGAATATGAAGGTCTGGAAGAAAAATTCAAGGATCCAGAGTGGAAACCTGATTACGGCAAGCCGGAATTCAATCCCAGATCCGGAGCCATCGCTATAGGAGCCAGAGAATTTTTAATTGCTTATAACATCAACCTTAACACAAGGGATCGAAAACTGGCACATCATATAGCACTTAATATAAGGGAAAAAGGCAGGGCGAAGCGAGATGAAAATGGAGAAATTGTCCGAGATGAAAACGGAAAAGCCACCAAAGTCCCCGGGAAATTCAAGGAGGTAAAAGCCGTAGGTTGGTTTATTGAGGACTATAGTATCGCTCAGATATCGATCAACTTCACGAACTATAAGATCTCCCCCATTCATCTTGTTTTTGATGAAGTCATCAAAGAAGCAGAGGCTATAGGTGTCAGGGTAACAGGATGCGAACTTGTTGGTTTGATTCCAATGGAAGCGCTTCTTATGGCCGGACATTATTATCTTGAAAAACAGGGAAAAAGCCCCGGTGTTCCAAACGAAGAATTAATCAATCTCGCGGTGTTGTCTCTTGGTTTGAACGATGTTTCTCCTTTTGACCCTCACAAAAAAATCATCGAGTACCAATTTACGGAAGTGAAAGATTCTCTTGTGGATATGAATCTCCGTCAATTTGCCAATGAATTGTCGTCGGATTCCCCTGCTCCGGGAGGAGGAAGTACTGCCGCACTCAGCGGTGCTTTGTCTGCTTCTCTCTCAGCCATGG
>CBDVEQ010000037.1:0-16005 GCA_965373045.1 uncultured bacterium
ATGAGAATGGCTTTTCTGGAGGCGGACGTTAATTATAAAGTCGTCAAGGATTTTGAAGCAGGGATAAAAGAAAAAGCCCTTGATGAAAAGGTGATGCAAAGCCTGACACCGGCTCAACAGGTGATCAAGATCATCAAGGATGAACTTACTTCTCTCCTGGGAAATGAAGAAAAGAAGCTGGATTTATCCGGTACTCCTCCCGCCAAATTCATGCTTGTCGGCCTTCAGGGATCGGGAAAAACCACAACCTGCGGCAAGCTGGGAAAGCTTGTCTCAAAACAGGGGAAAAAACCTCTTTTTGTTTCTATTGACATAAAAAGACCGGCTGCTCAGGACCAATTAAAGATCATCGCCCATAATCTAAACCTTGCTTTCTACGAACTTTCGAAGGAACAGATGGCCAAACCGACAAAGGCCCTCAAGAACGCCATTGAATATGCCAGGAAACAGGTATTCAGCCCGCTTATCGTGGACACCGCCGGCAGGCTGCATGTCGATGAAGAGCTGATGGAAGAGCTGAAAATAGTGCGTGATATCCTCCATCCCAATGAGGTGATCTATGTGTGTGACGCAATGACCGGTCAGGACGCCGTTAAGAGCGCTCAGGCTTTCGAGGAAAAGATCGGCCTGACCTCTGTTATTTTGACCAAACTGGATGGTGATGCCAGAGGCGGCGCAGCTCTGTCTATTGTGTCTGTGACCGGAAAACCAATCAAGTTTGCAGGCGTGGGAGAAAAGCTTGACCAACTGGAAGTCTTTCATCCAGACCGCATGGCTTCACGTATCCTGGGAATGGGTGATATGCTGACGCTGATCGAAAAGGCTGAAGACGAGGCGGACATTCAAGAAGCCGAGGAAATGGCAAAAAGACTTAAAAGGCAGGAATTTTCCCTTGACGATTTCCAAAAGCAGATAGCCCAGATGAAAAAGATGGGATCTTTTTCCCAGATTTTGAACATGATGCCTAAAGCGGGCCCCTTAAAAAATTTTTCCAAGATCGATGTCGATGACACAAAGATCCTTCATTTTGAGGCTATTATTAATTCCATGACGCCTGCTGAGAGGGACAACCCAAAGATGATCAACGGAAGCCGCAGATCAAGGATCGCCAGAGGAAGCGGATGTCCTGTCTCTGAAGTCAACCAGCTTCTCAAGCAGTTTTCTGAGATGAAAAAAATGATGAAAACGTCTGCGTTTCAGAAAATACTCTCCCAATTCCCTGGATGATAACTCGTTAAAATCATTTGACTTATATGATGGTTTTGGCTATTATCAATTTCTATTTCAATTCAGGAAAATTGGTGAAACATGATAGCAATACGGCTGACGCGGTTAGGCGCCAAAAAAAAACCTTTTTATCGAATTGTTGTGATCGATTCCAGAAAACCCAGGGAAAGCAAAACCAAGGACATTATCGGTTATTATGACCCGTTAAAAGAACCCCCTGACATCAAGATCGATCTGGAAAAAGTGAATTATTGGGTCGAAAAAGGAGCGCAAACTTCAGAAACAGTACAATCTCTTTTAAATAAAGTAAAAAAATCCGAAAATATTTCTAATTAACGAACAATAAGGAGGTCACAGTGAAAGAACTAGTTGAAATGATTGCAAAAGCATTGGTGGACATTCCGGAAAAGGTACAGGTTTCACAACTCGAAGGAGAACAGACTACGATCCTTGAGCTCAAAGTTGCACCCGAGGATCTTGGTAAAGTTATCGGGAAACAGGGAAGAACAGCAAGAGCCATCAGAGTGATCCTCGGTGCTGCTGGAATGAAGCTGAAAAGAAGATTCAATTTAGAGATCATTGAGAAACCCTAAGTTGATCAGTATAGGAAAAATCGTCAGAACTCAGGGAAGAAAAGGCGAGGTTAGAATCAGGCTTTTTCAGGAAAGCCTGCCGGAGCCTTTTTTTTTCCAGAGTATTTATTAACAGATCTGGTATCGAAGAAGAATTTTCAGTCGAGTTTTCAAGGTTCCATAATAATTTTTTAATTTTAAAATTTAAGGGGATATGTTCTATTGACCAGGCCTCTGGACTTGTAGGAACAGAGATACGAGTCCCTGAAGAAACGCTTGGACCTTTGGAAGATGACGATTTTTATCATTTTCAGATCGTCGGATGTACTGTCCTTCTGAAAGATGGACATAAGATCGGGATGGTTAAAGATATGCTGTCGATCCAGGATAACGACCTCCTGGTTATCAAAAAAGGCCATAAAGAGGTTTTAATCCCCTTTTCTAAGACAATATGCTTGGAGATCGATCTGAAAAAAAAACAGATCATCATCGATCCTCCGGCCGGGCTTTTAGAGTTGGATGAGATTTGATATAATAACTATCTTTCCCGAAATGTTCGGGAGCGTTTTTTCTGGAGGAATAGTAAGAAAAGCGCTTGAAAAAGACTTATTAGAGATTCATGTCCATAACCTCAGGGATTTCAGCTCTGATAAGCACAGACAAGTGGATGACCGCCCCTTCGGCGGTTGTCAGGGAATGGTGTTCAAACCGGAACCCATTTTTAAGGCCGTCGAGGAGATCAGGGAAAACGAGGATACGCCCGTTTATTTGCTTTCCCCTCAAGGAAAACAGTTTAATTCCGCAATAGCGGAAAATCTGGCTCAGTTTTCCCAGATCATCTTGATCTGCGGCCGTTACGAAGGAGTCGATGAAAGAGTGCTTGAACACCTGGCAACAGAAGAGATTTCAATAGGCGATTATATCCTGACTGGAGGAGAGCCTGCAGCCTGGGTGATAGTCGATGCTGTTTCGAGATATATTCCCCATGTGGTGGGAAAGAGAGAATCCGTAGAGGAGGACTCCTTTCAAAGAGGCGTGTTCGATCACCCTCATTATACAAGACCCCGGAATTTCCGGGGAATGAAGGTCCCTGAAGTCCTTTTTTCCGGGGATCACAAAAGGATCGAGGCCTGGCGCCGGAAAAAGGCGCTTGAGAAGACCCGGGCGATTCGCCCTGATCTTTTCAACGATTTAAATTCGGAAAAGAGAGGAAATAACGATGAATCTGATTGATATAGTTGAAAAAAAAGATATTAAAGAGAATCAGACACCATTTAATATCGGGGATACGGTCAAAGTACATGTTGTCATAAGGGAAGGAGAAAAGGAAAGGATCCAGCTCTTTCAGGGAGATGTGATCGCCAAGAAGGGAACCGGTTCAAGCGCTTCCTTCACAGTCCGGAAAATTTCCTTTGGTACTGGAGTCGAAAGGGTATTTCCTCTTCATTCCAAGATGATCAAAAAGATCGATGTGGTCCGCCACGGGAAAGTCAGAAGGGCCAAACTCTATTATCTCCGAAAACTGAAAGGTAAGGCGGCACGGCTTAAGGAAGCCAAATAAACCGTTACATCGTTAAAGCTGTTGGAAAGTGTGAAGCCTTAACCGAATGATTCAAATACTTTCAAATAATCCTTGGCTGCCCTGCTCCAGGTGAAATATTCCGCTTTTTTATCAAATCCCTCAAGAAGGTTCTTTGTTATTTGATTGTTTTGTAAGGCTGAAAGGATGGTTTCACGGATGATTTCAGGATCCGGGTGGTCAATAAAGAAAGCCATGTCCTGGAAGATTTCTTTCAGGGAAGAAGTATTTAACAAGAGGGGAGGTGTTCCGCAGGAGAGAGCTTCCATTGGAGGAAAGCCAAAACCTTCATAATCCGACAAGTATAAAAAAAGATCCAAAGTAGAATAAAAAGTGTTTATCTGGGCCTCAGATATCCTTTCTAGATATATAATGTTTTTATTATTAAATAAATCCTTAAGTTCACCATTGCTGTAATCTTTGCCTACCAGGAATAATTTGAAATTTTCACTCTCCAAATGTTTAAAGGCCAGGAGAATTTCTTTAATGTGACGTCTTTGAAACATGCTTCCCAAAAAGCCGATAACTTTGGAATCACCAAGCTGGAATATTTTTTTAAATTCTAAAATCTCTTTCTCTGATGATCTCTTGAAAGAGAGTTCCACACCGCAGTGAATAACACTGATTTTATTGGGATTAATTTTATAATACTTAATTAATTCATCTTTTGAAAATTGGCTGTGAGTAAAAATAATTTGGGCTTTATTAAAACTGTATTTACTTTTAAAGTGGCGGACAAGACGCTCCTTTAGAGAATAATCTTTTTTCTGGGTTATCCAGGAAGCATCATGCTGGGTTAGAAGGGATTTCCCCCGGTAGAAAAAGGGGATACTATGATTGGGTGAAAAAAACAAGTCGTATGAATTATTCTTTAAGGCTTGTATTAATTTGGTGTTTTGCCATCTGGTATGGGATGAATTGGAATCCAAAACTATAGTTTTTAAATTGGCAGCTTCTAAGGGAGAAGAAATTTCTTCCTTTAAAAATAATGTATATTCGTTGGTTTGACCAATATTGAGTATTTCCTTTAATAAATTGTAAATATACCGGCCAACACCGGTAAAAGATTTTCCAATTTCAAAACCGTCTATTGCAATTTTCATGTTTCAATTCTGTAATATCATCTAGTTCCCAGAAAATCAAACGGTTCTCAACTTAGAACCTGCCTTTAAAAGATTCCAACGGGATGACAATCAGACTACCCAATCTCTTCCTATTTCTATATAATGAGGGGGATGACCGATTTTCGAATGGAAAGACAACTCTTAAATAAGGGGTTCCATTCCATTGCGGGCGTTGATGAAGTGGGACGGGGAGCCTTGTTCGGTCCCGTTGTGTCGGTTTCAGTTACCTTCCCGCAGGATCTTTTAACAGGCAGTTCATTAGACTGGCTGAAAGAAATTGACGATTCAAAAAGTCTTTCTCCTAAAAAACGGTATTATCTGGCAAAACATATTCTCTTTAATGCCCAATCCCTTGGAATCGGCTTTGCAACACACACAGAGATCGACAAACTGAATATTTATAAAGCCTCTCTAACAGCCATGAAAAAGGCTGTTATAAACATGTCTTCTAAACCGGATTTTCTTCTGATTGACGGCTTTCAGCTTAATGATGTAAATTATCCGCAGATAGGCGTGCTGCAGGGAGACAGAAAATGCTCGGTGATCGCCGCAGCTTCCATTGTTGCCAAAGTCCTAAGGGATGAGGTCATGCACCGATTGGACAAGGTTTACCCTGGTTACGGTCTCGGTCAACATAAAGGATACGCGACAAGATCACATTATGAGTCGCTAGAACGTTTAGGCCCAACAGCCCTGCACAGGCGTTCCTTCAGGCTTGGAAAAAAGAATCAGGACTGAATCAAACTATGGAAAAAAAAAGAATCGAAGCCCACGCGGAAAAATATATCAAACGCGGGAAATTTCTGGATGCGGTCTCAGAATATCAGAAGCTCCTAACCGGTAAAGAACAGGATATCCCTATCAATAACATCATAGGAGATCTGTATATTAAGGCAAATCAAACCAAAAAAGCTGTTGCAGAATTTAAAAAGGTTGCAGATCACTATGAACATGAAGGACTCTATTCTCGATCTATCGCTATCTATAAGAGAATAACAAAGCTGGATCCTGAAAATATCGAGGCTGCCGGTATACTGGCCGACCTGTTTATGAAGCGTGGTTTTATATCCGATGCAAAAAAAGAATATCGCAATCTGGCCATTATGCTTCAAGAAACCGGCCATGCCGGAAAGGCCATCGGATATTTCGACAGGCTGCTCAGGATCGATCCCAAGGACATTGAGTCCAGAAGAATCCTGATCGACCTCTGCACTAAAGAAGGCAATATCGACCGGGCAGTAGAAGAACTCAATACGGCTGCCGCACAGAAGATCCTTAAAAAAGACTATAATAAGGCGGATGAGTTTCTTTCTGAAGCAAGAGCTTTGAAAGAAGATGACATTCGAACTCTCACAAGTTCAATCCATCTTTACTTGAAGCAGGACAAAAAAAAGCAGGCCTTTGAGTTTATCCTCGGTCTTCTTAAAAAAAATAAGGATAATGTGGCTGCTCTCCATGTACTGGGAGATCTCTTCTATGATGAAGGGAACCTGCCCAAATCAGAAGAGCTTTTTTCTCGAATAGTAAAATTAAGACCCGATGATATGAATGCAAAAATCAAATTGGGACGAGTCTATATCCTCGACAAACAAACGGACAGAGCATTCAAAATGTATGAGCCCCTGATCGATAACCTTTTGAGTAAACACAAGCCGTCCAAGGCTATCGGGCTTCTGGGCTTGATCCTGTCTCATGTTAAAAACCACCTTCCCTCTTTGAATAGGCTCGCTACGGTTTATGAATCAATAAACCAACCAGACCGCCTTGCTATTGTCTACAGAGCAATCCTTAAGGAATATAACAATCAACAGAAGCAGAAAGAATCCCTTCCTGTTTTAGAGCGACTTCTCGAACTGATCCCTAAGGATGAAAGCATAAGGGCACAGTACAATCGTATGCGAGAGGAACTTGGAATTACAAAAGACAAAGATGATCTCTCTGAAACTCATCAAATGAGTGTGGATGATAAGATCTGGGCTTCTGCCGACATTTTTTCCGGTACAGACCTGAGACAGACCGGAGCGCAGGAAGACAGGGAAAAAACATATTTTGATCTTTCACAAATCATCGAAGAGGAATTACAATCCATAAAAGCGATCTCCCAGCACCCGGTTAAAGGAGAAGCCCCTATTCTCGAAAAGGACCTGGGCGAAATCGTAAAGGAATTCAGGCGAGGGGTTGAAAGCAAGGTGGCACGAGATGATTATGAAAGCCACTACACCCTGGGAATTGCCTTTCTAGAACAGGAGATTTTTGATGAGGCTATCGAAGAGTTCAAGATCGCATCCGGATCGGATCAGTTCAAAATGGACTGCTACAGCTTTATCAGCCATTGTCATAAGAAGAACAATAACTTTGAAAGTGCCGTAAAATGGATCATAAAGGCCCAGGAACTCACTGAAAAAACCTCTGACAGGGATTGGGCTTTGAAATATGAGCTGGCTGAACTCTATGAAGCCATGAAGGAAACTGAAACAGCATTAAAACTCTACAACGAGATTACGTCCTGGAATCCCGATTTCAGGGATGCCCGCCGGAAAACAAAAAAATTAAAGCCATAAAAATATCCCTTCCAGAGTATGTTCTTTCTATCCATGAGAAAAACAGACCGGTCTTTTCGTTTACCCTATCATAGAAGGAACGCCATGTATAATAGAACCGGTCCGGTGCTTATAGGAAGAGGGCCGGCTTTTTACAGGGTTTTGGAGCTGATCGATCGCGTGAAGGACAGCAACGTTCCAGTTTTCATCTGTGGAGAAAGCGGAACAGGCAAAGAACTTGTTGCCAAGGCGATCCATGAATTAGGAACAAGGAAGAACAAACGATTTATTGCAGTCAACTGCAGTGCGATCCCGGATCAACTTCTCGAAAGCGAACTTTTCGGCTACATAAGAGGCGCATTCACGGGTGCGGTAAGAACCAGGCCCGGTCTGATCGAGGAAGCGGAAGGGGGGACTTTCTTCTTGGATGAGATAGGAGACCTGTCTCCCCGGCTTCAGGCCAAACTTCTCAGGCTGCTTCAAGAAAAGGAAATCCGTAGAATCGGGGAAAACTACACACGCTATATAGACGTTCGTTTTATCAGCGCAACAAACAAAAATATTGAAAACGAGATTAAATCAAAAAGGTTCCGCGATGATCTATATTATCGCCTGAAAATCATTTCCATAGAGATTCCACCCCTGAGGGAACGGAGGGATGAGATTATTTGTTTTCTCAATCACTTCATTAAAATTTACTCCGACAGCATGAACCGCACAGACATCCGTTTCTCTTCGCGAGCCTTGAGCCTGCTGATGAATTATTCCTGGCCGGGAAATGTTCGTGAACTCCAGAACGAAGTTCAAAGATGTATGGTTCTCTGCAATAAAGAAAATTTTATCAGTGAAAAACATCTGTCTTCAAAGATCTACTGGCAAAAAAGAACACCAGGGTCCTGTTACAGTTTTTTTCACGCCAGGGCGGAATTTGAAAAAAGCTTTATCCACGAAGCATTAAAACGCTGTAATTTCCATAGACTAAAAACGGCAAAGGACCTTGGCCTCAGTCGTCAGGGATTATTTAAATTGATAAAAAAACACGATATTGAAATTCCCGGGTAGAGAAAAATCTGGCAGGGACCAGTTACTGCTGTTTTTTTATTCTATCGAATGCTTTTTTGAATTTTTCCTGGGCTTCTCTTCGTTTTGTTTCCTGAAGCTCGGCTGTTGCATCGAATTTCCGAGCAAACCCCTTTTCTCTTTTCTTTTCTTTAAGCAGCATTTCATCCAGCGAGTCTTTTTTCCGTTTAACCTTTTCTGATTTTAATACTTTATGTGCTATCGGATCTATCCACAGAAGAGTATGGCAGACCGTGCATTCGACCTGAAAAATCTTTTTGTTTTTTTCAACCATATGAAAAATCTATCAGAAACACATGAATTATTCAATTCGTCTAACCTGGATTATTCACGAGTCGAGATTGATGCATCTGCAAGAGGCTGTTCGTGAAGCTGTATTCATATCCATGTTTACGTATAGTATTCACTTGAAGTAGAATAGAGACAACATGAGAGGCTCCTGCACAAGATACACCATCAGGATCCAAGTTTTTCTGTGCATCTTTCTCTTTATCCTCACTTTTATACCGGCTGATCAGCAAACAGATATTTCACAATATCAAAAAAAAATGAAACAACTCGCCATGCAGATCGAGAGGATCAAACATATTCTGACTGAAGAAGTACGAAGGCAAACCTCCATTCTGGCACAATTGGAGCAGATCGGCCTTAGAAAGGAACTGGCAAGAAAAGAAATAGCCATGAACAACACTCGGTTACGGAAAGCGAACAGTGAATTGAGTGACACTCAAGAGCGGATCATCATTCTTCAGTCAAAGCTAGACAATGGAAAGCAGTCCATATCAAAGATTGTCGTCACCCTGTATAAGTTCGGGGAGCTTAATTATCTGGACCTGTTGTTTCAAGTCAAAGACATAAAAGGCCTCGTTGCTGAGAACAAGAATCTGACTTTACTGGCTAAAACCCAGGAAAAGATCCTTTACGATTACATTGCAACCATGGACGAACTTAAAGAAGCGGAAAAAGGACTACAGTTAAAAAAGCAGGAAATTGCCCGGCTTCTAGCCAGCGCAAAGGACAAAAGACTGGAACTTGCAAATAAGGAACAGAAAAGCCGTTCCCTCATAAACAAGATCAAGCAGGATAAACAAATCCATAAACAGAGATTGGAAGAACTCAATGAGAGACACAAAGAGCTTCAAAACCTGCTCAAAAGAATCCTAACTCAAGAATCTGTTTTCCCTTTTATCCCGTCTCCGCTTTATGAAAAAAAGGGAAAACTGGATTGGCCGATCCCCGGCTCCATTATTTCCCGTTTCGGCACAAAGCACCATCCAAGATTCAACACACGCACCCAGAACAATGGGATAGAGATTTCTCCACACACTGATCTGGTAGTCAAAGCCGTTCATCCTGCATCTGTTGCTTACTCGGATTACTTCCATGGATACGGCAACCTGATCATCCTCGACCACGGAATGAAATATTACACTCTCTACGGTCACTGTGCCGATCTCCTGGTGAAAAAGGGTGATTTTGTAAATGCCGGACATGCTATAGCCTATGTTGGAGACATCGGTTCGCTCGAGGGAAAGACCCTTTACTTTGCCATACGTTTCAGGGACAAATTTCTTAATCCCTTGCAATGGCTCAAACGAAGATGATAAAATGATTTTGGAAATTTTTCAGGACAATGGCTAAAAAAAGATATCGCTTCGTTCTCATCGGCATGATAATAGCAGCCTCCCTATTCTTTTTCATAAAGGCCACTGTTTTATCCGGACTATTATTCCGTTCGACGGATTACAGCAACTATAAAATTCTAGGGACAGCGATCTCCCTGATCAAATCCAATTATGTTGAAGAACTCAATGCTGTAAGAACTTTAGAGGGCGGATTCAAAGGAATGGTCGATTCCCTGGATGTCCTTTCCAGCTATCTGAACAAGGACCAGCTTGAAAAATACCGCAGAATGATAGGAACTCTTCATACAGATGTTGGAATAATCCTCTATAAAACTTATGGAGCTTTCCCCCAGGTTATCGGAGTCAGAGAAGACTCCCCTGCCGATCGTCTGGGCATAAAATACGGAGACTTCATCAGTGCTATGGATAACGGGTCCACTCTAACCCTCAGCATGCGGGAAGCAAATCTGTTTCTCAAAGATACAAAAGAAAACCCGATCTCACTAAAAGTTCTCAGAGCCGACAAGACAGAAGAAATTGTGATCAGCAGAACGGTTCTTTACAAGGACTGTTTTTCGTTTGTTGCTTTAAAAAACACCGCCGGCATTTTAAAGATCAACCATCTTTATTCCTGTGTGGACAAACTGAAGAAAAAGGTATTACCACGCCTTAAAGCGCAGAAAAAACCTCTGGTCCTGGACCTCAGAAACTGTCATGAGGGCAGCATCAATGAGGCCCGGAGATTGATCAATCTGTTTTTAAAGGCGGACAGGATCGGATATTTTTCTAATAGAAACGGCGAGTCGGGCATTTTGTCCTGCCCGGATGAACCGGAACTCTCTACCATTCCTCTGATCGTATGGTCCAACCGGGCTACAATCGGTTCCGCCGAGATGGTCACAGCCGTACTCAAGGATTTTAATAGAGCCAAGATCGTGGGTATTCAAACTACGGGTCTTGTACCGAAACAGAAGATCTTCCACTTTGAGGATGGAAGCGGACTATTGATCACAACAGAAATATTCAATCTTGAATCCGGCAAGGAATTGTGGGGCAAGGGCGTGGAGCCTGACGAAAAAGTCAATCCGCAGGAAAAAGGATCTACAGCATTTATCAATGCAACAAATAAGATTCTGAACAATATGTAATAGATGCGTCAATTTCGGGAAAAACCTCCTAGTTCGCATTTTCCGCGGACGTTATTCATCATTTTTTCAATAATGGCGCTTCTCAGTATTATTGGATTGGACTATATCAACTGGACTCAAGAGAAAAACACATTCTTTTTCTCTCAACGCTCTAAGCCAAAATCCCTGCCTCAAAGCAAAACTATCGGGGATATCGTGCAGAATCATCTTTCCTCTCTCTCCATAACACCGGAATCCATTCGTCAATTCTGGGATAGCGAGCAGAAACATCACCTGATAATCGATCTTCCTGAAGAAAGATATACCCAGATCAAATCCTCTCTTGAAAACAATTTCAGGACAAATAACGCTGTTGTTCTTGAAAAAGAAAAATACAAGGACGAGGGGAAACAGTATCATCTGTGGAAGGTCGAAGGGAAAACCGGTGAAAAACTTTCTCTTCTTTTTTCCTATAGATTGTCAGAAATCAAGCCCGGGAAAGTATTAAAGCAAACAAAGAAAAAAAACCACGTGGTAATAATCGTGGACGACATGGGTTACAATCTCCAGGCCATCAACACGATCTGCCGCATCGATTTGCCATTAACAGTGGCCATCATTCCTTTCAGTCCTTTTTCTCAAGAAACAGCGGAAATCGCTCACAGATCCGGGTTGGAGATCATCCTTCATCTTCCTCTTGAATCTAAAAATCTGAACATAGCCAACAAAATGGATGGAATCATCCTATCCGGAATGCCGGAACAGGAGATCAGAAGTATCATCGATAAAGATCTGGACGACATTCCATATGCATGTGGAGTCAACAATCATATGGGATCAAAGGCAACCGAGGATTGGACCATAATGCGCATCTTTCTCAAACGGCTGAAAGAGAAAAACCTCTATTTTGTCGACAGTATGACAACAAGCGATTCCGTAGCCTATAAAATAGCCCAAGGCCTGGACATCCCCACAGCAAGAAGGCATGTCTTTCTGGACGGAGAACTGGAAAAAAGCTATATAAAAGGGCAATTGAAGGAACTTTTCCGCCTGGCACAGAAAAACGGGCATGCGGTCGGCATCTGCCATCCAGCAGATATGACTTTACAAATTCTCAGTAAGGATCTTATCAAGATGCAGAAACAGTATGGTGTAGATATAGTATTTGCATCTGAAGTAGTCAGATGACAGCCCTGAATTATTCATAGCGGAGGGCTTCGACCGGGTCCATTTTTGACGCTTTGACTGCTGGATAAAGTCCGGAAAACAGGCCTACAGCAAATGCCATAATCAAGGCCAAAATCAGTATCCCTGCATTGACCACTGCACGCCATTCCCCAAAAAAAGAAATGACCAAGACCGTTATCAGTCCCAGGATTAATCCAATAACACCCCCACTGACCGAGACAAGGATAGACTCGGATAAAAACTGCCATTTGATGTGATTCTGGGTTGCGCCAAGTGCTCTGCGAATCCCGATCTCATGCGTCCGTTCAGAGACATTGGCCAACATGATGTTCATTATCCCGATTCCTCCTACCATCAGGGAAATGATCGCAATGGAACCCAGAAAAATGTTGAAATTAGTCTGTGTCTGTTTCTGTTTGTTGATCAATTCCTGTGGAATGATCATCTGGTAATCCCTGGCTCCTTGATGGGAACTTTCCATAAGCTCTTGTATACCATTGGCTGCAGAAAAAATCTGGTCCTTATCCCTGACCTTGACCACGATCTCATCAAATGGAAGCGGTTCAAGCCGATCGAGAACAAATGTATCAGTCCGGAGAGGAATAAAAATTGCGCGGTTGATATTTCTGACCCCAAGAACCGAACTTCCCTGCGAAGCGGTTTTTCTTGGTTTTAATATACCGACGATCTTGAATATTTCCTCTTCAATGCGAATGACCTCACTCACACGCCCCATGGCCCCCAGGATCCCGGCGATCTCATCTCCAATAACACAGACAAAATTTCTTCGGCTGGAATCCAGGTCGCTGATAAACCGGCCTTCAGAAACAGCTAGGTCATGGACAAGCTGATACTCGGCTGATATAGCAAGGATGTCCGGATAAAACTCCTGACCGACGCTCAGTACCGATGCTCTCACTTCTTTAAGAGGCGCGACAAACTCAACAAAAAGAAAACTTTCCCGGATCCGCAAGACATCGCGTTCACTCAATCCATGGGAAAGGCGCTCACTGGCATGGAGCTGCTGGGCCTCTGTCAACTTCATAGTTTTAAGTATAATATTCTGGATCCCTAACTGCTCGATCTGTTCCAGGGTTTTTCTTTTAGCTCCTTCTCCAACAGATAACATCGTCACAACGGAAATGATCCCGAAAATAATACCGAGCATACTGAGGGCGGAACGCAGCTTGTGTTCCTGAAGTGAATGGTAGGCCATCTGAAACTGCCTTATCCAATTTATGGGTATATCTTTGCTCTCCAACATTATTTCGTATCAATTCATTTTTTGAGGTTTCTCTAAATATTTTGTCGTTTTTACCCTATTTTTGGGAGGGCGGCTCAAACATATCTTTTCTCCCTTTTTCAACCCGTCCAAAATCTGGACAAAGGTATCGTTCTGCGCTCCTGGCAGCACCTCTCGTATTTCAAATCCTTCCGGACGTGCGATATAGCAGAATCGCATCTCCTCTTCCTGAAACACAGCATGGATGGGCACAGCTATGGTTTTTTCCTTTTTTGCCTTTGACAAAATCCTCACTCTGGCTGTCATCCCCGGTCTGAGCCTGCTGTCAGGTTCATGGATGGTAACATTCACCTTGAAATACTTTTCACCCCCTCTGACTTCACGGCGCCGCTCGGCCAAAATACCGATAAAAGTAACTGCACCCTCGAATGAAAGCTCGGGATAGGCATCCACCTGGATCTTAACAGGTTTTCCGATATCGATCTTATAAAGATCGACCTCCCGGATCAGGATCTTTGCCATCATGGAAGAGATGTCGGGTAAAAACAGGATAGGCTGATTCCGGATCACCATGTCCCCCACGCGTGGTTTTCGCATCTCCCCTTCACGGTAGGACTCTTTAAGAACAACAAGCCCTCTTTGAGGCGCCCGGATAGTTGTCTTCTCCAGTTCTGTCTGTGCATCTGCAAGAAGCTGCCGCAGTGCTTTGTATTCCTGCTTGCTCTTATTAAGTTCGGCGATGGCTTTTCCTATCTTGAATCCTGTCCCTTTTCTGGTTTGTTCAATAACCATTTTTGTTTTTTCAACTTTGGCTTTTGCGCTCTTGAGCAAAGTGGGTAGAATAAAATTTCGATAGCTAACATATTGTTGACTGGAAACATCATAACTTTTCTTGAGCTTATCCACCCGATCTTTGGCCTGCGCGACCTCAATAAGATTGCTGTAACCCTTTTTAGCCAGGTCCTCCAGATCATCGATGTAGCCCTTCAACTCCTCATATTTCTTTTTTTCCTCCAGCATAGCGCCTTCAAGTCTGGACAGCTCCAAAGGCCCATCCCCTTTTTCCAGCCTTTGCAGTTCCAGTTCTGCTACCTGAAAGTCGTATTTTGAAGTCAACAATTCCTGATCTGCCTGGATCTTCTCCCATTCCAGGATCTGCTGCCCAGCAGCAACAATGGCGTTCCATTCATTGACTTTGGATGTCAGCTGTGAAACCTTTTCTTCAAAAGGAGTCGGGTCCATTTTAACCAGAACATCTCCAAGGTCAACACTGGTCCCATCCCCGATTAGAAAAACGATCTTCCCTTCTTCTTTGAGCCCGGAACTGACAGTAATGGACTTTTCCGAATCCAGCTCACCTAAAGCAAAAACATTGACCTCAAAATTCCTGAAGCCGACGGTTGCAAAAGGGATTGCCTGTGTCTGGCTTTTATTCCGGTTTAAAAAGATCAAAAGAACAGCAGCAAGAACAGAAATCACAACCACGCTTATAATGATTGTTTTTCGATCGAACCTGGTCATGAAGACACCTTCCCCTGCTTGTCTATCAAAATGCCCATGGCCGCCTTCAGTCTGAATTGTCCTTCAATATATTGAATGACAGCAGATATAAGGTTTATTTCTGCTGTGCGCAGCTCTGTCTCTGCTTCTATCATGTCAAAATTGTCTGCCATGCCCCTGGAAAATTTCACTTTCGCCAGTTCGAGTTTTCCCTTCGCCTGAGTGATCTGCTCTTTTTGTATCTCGATATTCTCCCTGGTTCGATAAAGGTTGCGAAGGGAAATTTTTACTTCCCTTTTGATCTCATCACCTTTTAAGTCCAGCAGCCGGGATGCGCTGTGAATCACGATCCGGCTTATTTCGTAGGCCGCTTTTTCCCTGGTGCGGGATACATTCCCTGAAGTTGCCAGTCCCAGCTCCACACTACCCTTATTGGTTCTCAGGCTCTCTTTCAGGGCTGAATCCGAGCCTTTGGAGGAATATTTCAAGGTCAGGTCCACGTCAGGAAGAATATTGTGCTTTGCCGTTCTGGCCTGAAGTTCCAGATTAGCGATCAGATCTCTGATCTGGATGATCTCCACGCGTTCATTCATGGAGACCGAAAGTGCCTCTCCTTCCTCCACATGAATGACCGAGTATGTCAATGGAGCGGAAACATCTATCGCCTTTTCAATGGGAACAGCCAGTATGATCCGAAGATTATCCAGGGCATCCTGATAGGCTTCGCGGCTTGTGATCAGGAAGCTTTCCGCCTGATTGAGTTTGATCCTTGCTCTATACACATCAATGGCTGTGGCCAATCCCATCTTCTGCTTTACACCAGCCGCTTCGGTATAACCCTGCAATCTTTCATAAGAGGACTGCTGGAGGCGAAGAATCTCCCTCCGGCGTATCACATTGTAGACAGCCGAAACCGTGGCCAGAACAACACTGACCTGCGTCAAGTAAAGATCTCTTTGAGACGAACGGAGCAAATACTCGGATTGTTTGACTCCCTGAAGATTATAATCTGTGCTGAAACCGCGCAGAAGAGACTGGGTCAGTAAAATATCCAAGCCCGTTTCATAAGTTTCACCGATCCTCTGAATAGAAGGACTGATCAACAGCCCTGTTCCTGTTGGAAGTTTTTTATCGATAGAAAGGGCTCCACCGTAATTTTTTCTTCCTTCAGCAAGATCCAGATAGACTTCGGGAATGATC